>JBAVVF010000189.1:0-5051 GCA_049697155.1 Anaerolineales bacterium | reverse complement strand
GCGCGGCGCCGCTCTGCCCAGCGAGGCGCAGTGGGAGAAAGCCGCGCGCGGCACGGACGGGCGCACCTATCCCTGGGGCGAGGGAATCAGCTGCAACTTAGCCGTCTATGAGGGCTGCAGCCGCGATGTCGAGCACATTGGCGACCATCCCAACGGCATCAGCCCGTTTGGGATTCACGATATGTCGGGAAACGTCTGGGAGTGGGTGGCGGACTGGTATTCTGAAAAATACTACCGGGATTCACCGGTCTCCAATCCTTTGGGACCTGTGGAGGGGATCCACCGGGTCATGCGCGGCGGCACCTGGGACAGCCCCGCTGAAAATCTGCAGACGTTCAATCGGCTGAAGTACAAGCCTGCTTTTTTCACCGAAGGCATCGGTTTCCGCTGTGCCAGGGACGCCAAACCATAAGAAGCAATCAGCCGCAGGCAAGAACGCCTGCGGCTTTTCATTTATATTCTTACCAGATTCCTCCCAATTAACGCTCTCCCTACGTTTGGTCATCATTTCCCAACTGCTCGACGCGAATTGGAACTTTGGCTTTTCAGCCTGAGTCCTTATTATTTGTGACTCATGATTGCTTAATTGATTCTTCGTATAATCCTGCTCTCCCACGTTTCCGGAACAGAAATGCCTGAAACAAATCGTCCGCTCAAAGTCTTTCTCTACCATGCCCCTTCTGACAAGGACGCCGTTCGGGATTTATATCTCCGCCTGATCAAAGACGGCGTGGATGCCTGGCTCGTCAAGGAAAGGCTGCTTCCCGGTCAGGATTGGAAACATGAAATTCACCAGGCAGTTCGCGAAGCCGATGTAGTCGTTGTCTGCGTTTCGGGGCAATTCTGTCAGGACGATTTTCGACAAACGGAGATCCAGGCGGCTTTTGAGTCCGCACTCGGACAAATCGACGGCGAACTCTTTATGATCCCGGCCCGCCTGGAAGAATGTGAACGGCCTAAAAGTCTGGAAGGCTGGCAGGCAATAGCTCTGTTCGAAGAAGCTGGTTATGAAATGCTTATGCGCGAATTGCAGGCGCGCGCAGATCAGACCGGCGCGATCATCCAAAGGAGGGAAAGCTCGCTGCCAGACATAACTACCCAGGGCATGCAGCATGAGAGGTCCGTGCCTGACGGTACGCCTGTGGAAGCAATGCAGGAAGTGGTAGGCGTAATCGATGGTCACGGAATACTCATCGAAGATCCTGCAGTTAGTCTTCAGGGATCCGCATTGCAGCGCAAGCGCGGGAGAGCGATGATCCTTGCCTTGCTCGGCTTTGCAGGCATGTTTATGACGGCATTGCTTGGCCCCTCACGGATCGAGAAGCTGTATCAACCGTCGCTGACTGCTTCCCCCGAGCCGTCTCTCACTTCCGCGTCTGCGAAGAACATCAATCCGGTGAATATTTCCCCGCCGACAGTCGCCCCGACCTTAATGCCGGTCGGGGATGTTTCGAACATTGTCCTGCTGGTGGATACGAGCGCAAGCATGCAGGGGCAAAGGCTCCGGCGCGTGCAAGCCGCACTGACTGATTTTATTTCTCATTTGGATAACAGCTATCTCATTTCGGTCATCCAGTTCGACACGGACGTGGAACTGCGGATGGGCTTGACCCCCGGCCATGCCGAGGCCCGCCAGATCGTCAAGTCACTTACGGTAGATGTTGCCGATGATGGCACCTGCATATACGATGCGCTTTACGCGGGAATCCAGGAAACCACGTTTGCCCCGGCGGAGAAAGATACCAGAAATATCGTCATAATCCTGACGGATGCCAGGATCTATGAGAGTGATCTCAGAGGAAATTGCGGGATCAATTTTGGGTCCGAAGTTGTGAACCTGGCAGCAAAGTATCCTGTTTCTATTTTTGCCGTACTTGTTGACAATGCCGACGTGCTTTCCGTGGTGGACTGGATGGAGGAGATGCAGGGAGCATCCTTTAGCGCGATCAATGCGAACAAAGACGTCCTGGGTTCACTGCGCTCGCTTTCCGAAGGGATAGCATTGCAAATGAATGACGAACCCGTCACGTCGGATTCCTCCGGACTCGCCACCGCAGCGGCCCGACAGGCCTCGATGATGTTTGTGCCGCCGGGTGAATTCGTGATGGGCAATACCTGGGTTAATCTCGATCCTTTCTGGATCGATAAGACCGAAGTCACGAATGCCATGTATGCCGGCTGCGTGCAAGCGGGCAGGTGCCGTCCGCCCCGGGAAACTCGTTCCCGGACGCGGGACCGTTACTTTTGGGATCCCGTCTATGCAGACTATCCGGTCATCTTTGTTTCCTGGGAGGATGCCCACCATTACTGCGGCTGGGCCGGGAGACGTATACCGACCGAGGCGGAGTGGGAAAAAGCCGCCCGCGGCATCGGCGGCCGGAAATTTCCCTGGGGCGATGCTGATCCCGCGGGAACTGTTGGTCTCGTAAACTATCACTCGCAGGATACAACGGAAGTTGCGATCTTTCCAAACGGCGCCAGCCCCTACGGCGCGCTGGATATGGCCGGCAATGTTGGAGAATGGGTGGCCGACTGGCTCAGCGTGGAATACTACAGCAATCCACCCGCCTCCAATCCCCCCGGACCGGACTCAGGGGAGTATCGCGTCTGGCGGGGCGGCTCGTGGGCCAACACCACCACGGAATGGATCAGCACCTACAGCCGCACCGGCAACCTTCCCACCGACACCGGCGCCGGGCTGGGGTTTCGCTGCGCGAGGAATGCTAGCCCTTAGCTCTTAGCTTTTAGCTGTGAGCCTTTGGGTGTTAGCGAGGAGCCGTCAGCCAGGGGTGCTGCAGCTTTCCTATACTTTTACCCAGCTCTTGCTTACTGGCATTTCATCCCACGTTCTGCCTTCCAGGATTCGCCCTGCTCTCTTCTTTTGCACGCCGCCCCATTGTTTGAAGAAAAAAGGAACTTTTGCTCTCAGGCACTGATCTCTGATATCGGTGACCCATTCCTGCAAGATAGGTCTTGCACCTGGACCAGATTCGCCGCCGACGATCACCCAATTGATCTTTTTTAGATTCAATTTGCCCAGTGGACCAATCAAAGGCTCAAGCGACAGGAATTTGACTTTTGCGCCTGTTTGTCGCAAGTGGTCAATCCTAAATTTATACTTTTCGTTTTCAACACTTGTACCCATCCAAATATTATCAGGCCACTCAAGATGAGGACTGAGCTCTGCAACTCTTTCAGCGCGTTTCGTAAGCACTTGGAATTGATGCCAGTGTGCACGTTTCATCACGTCAAAGACTTTTTCGATAAATGCAAAGGGAACATCTTTATGGAATAAATCGCTCATGGAGTTGACGAAAATCATCTGCGGTTTTTTCCATTCCAAAGGTTTCTCCAGAGCATTTTCGTGCATTGTGAGTTTGAAGCCATTGGCATAATTCGGCTGCCCCATAGCCTGCAAGCGTTTTGCCATTCTCTCAGCATAACAATGCTTACACCCAGGACTGATTTTTGTGCAGCCAGTTAATGGATTCCACGTGGATTCGGTCCACTCGATGCCTGAATGCGCAGCCATTCTTTCTCCTTGGATATGTACCAATAACTCGAACTCAATAATAGCATGTTTGTTCTATTTCCACAACAACATTTGCCCGTCCGCACCAACCCTTGTAACATCTTTCCAGAACTTGACCCCAAGGGGATTTTTGCTTACAAACAGTAAACGATAAAGTGGCGAATTCTTTCGATTTCGCATCAGGGGCTCTGCCCAAATCTCTTCATCCTCTCTAATTTCAAGGTAACCGAGCACCTTTAATTTCGATTTGTAGTAGTCAATCAGAGTCCTGTGAACTCCCGTCAAATCATCTCTACAGCTTTCATAAACCCTTCTCCACTCCAGATCACCAAAGAATCGGTCAATGGCAGTTGGTTTCTCCGAAACTAGCGCTCTATCTGCCATTCGCTTTATTCCCTGTTGCGAATAATGAATGATCAAGTCCATCTTTTTCACTGTTGCTAACTCAGCAACAGTATTCCATTCAAGGTCGAAGCCTTCTGGATCAAGAAAAGCTAAATTTAGAGATGGCCAGGCTCCAGCAATATATTGACTATCAATCCTCTTGATCTCGTCTGTAATTTCAGAAATCTTTTTATTAGCGTCCCCAACCAAACAGTGGATCCTGCTTTGTTCTACCCTGGTCGCTGCGCTTCTTGCTCTTAGTGCGGCGATATTATCAGGTTCCGTATCTACGAAATAGTAGTCTGTAAAAGGATGTGACGTGGTTAATGAAAGTAGGGGAGAACCTAGGAAATATTCATTGCTTTCCCTTGTTCTGCATTTTCCTGGGCCCGAAAATAGGTCAATATATATTCGTCTTCTCCAAGGCTTTGCTCGCATTGAAGTCTCAAAGGCGCTCATATATTTTTGAAGAAAGAACAGCTTGTCTTTTGCCAATGCCCCAGATTCTCGGGCAACTAAATTGTCATTTTCAGGAAGTAGGTAGTTGTCTGCCATGTCCACTCCTGTTTATTGAGTAACCTGAGTATAGCATATAAAATTTGTGCAATTTGCCGTATAATTTCGTTAAACCATTCTGGCGGGAAACCACAGAAGATTAACAAAATTGATATTTGTTCCAAATTTGTGATGGATATCAGTAGGAATTTGTCCATACTTTGTCATATAATATTCTCACCACATCTCTTGTGGGGAATACAATGCCGAACGAACAACGCCCTCTCAAATTCCTTCCTTTGACAACCTCAAGGCGACCTCCTCTAACCAGGAATGGGCTGAAATAGCATCCTATGGGTCACATCTTCATTAGTTACAGTCACAAGGATTCATCCTATGTCCGTAAACTGGCCGCGACTCTTGAAGAAGAGGGTTTCGAGATTTGGATAGATGACCGCATCCACTATGGCTCAGAATGGCCAAGGGTGGTTACAAGAAATTTAGATGCGAGCGATGGGGTTATTGTCGTGCTTAGCAATAACTCTTATGAATCAGATATGGTTCAAAATGAAGTTGCTCGAGCTAGAGAAAAGAAAAAACCTATTTTCCCATTGTTACTTAGTGGAGACAACTGGTTAAT
>JBAVVF010000188.1:0-5122 GCA_049697155.1 Anaerolineales bacterium | reverse complement strand
ATTTCGCAGAAGCAAGTTCATGGCATTGGACATTCCGTGAACATCGCCAGGTTCTTCCAAATAGCCGTTGATCCCGTCGTGAACGATCTCAGGGATGCAGGTGGTGCGCACGGCCACAATGGGTAATCCACTGGCTGCGGCCTCCAGCAGGACAATGCCTTGTGTCTCGATTTCAGAAGCTGTGACAAACAGGTGCGCCACCTGGTAAATTCCAGGCAGACCTTGCCGGGCAGAGACAAAACCGATGAAGTGAACGCGTTCAGCAATCCTGAGGTCATTACACAGTCTGACAAGATTGCTTTTCTGGCATCCATCGCCGACGATGAGCAGGTGAGCCCCGGAGGTTAGCAGAGTCTGCGCAGCAGCCTGGATGACACGATCGACACGTTTCTCGACGTCCAATCGTCCAACGTGAAGCAGGATGGGAGCGTTTTCCGGCAGATTCCATTTTTGACGGGTAGCCGTTCCCTCTCTGCAGGAAAGAGCAGGACGAAAAATCTCCAAATCAGCGCCGGAACTAATCGTATCCGTCTTTGAACCGGTCATCTGTGTGATAAGCGCTGAAATCGTTTGAGTGGGCGAGGTAATGGACGTAAACTTTTTAGCGAGCCAGCGCGCATAGGCCCACAGGATAGTTTCTGTATAGACTCTGAAGCAGCCGGGAAGATAGCTTGCGATGAGTGATGGGGCTTGATGAACGGTCAATGTGATGGAAGTATTTGTCTGTTTTGCATATTCGATGCCGAGCCAGCCCATTTGCAGGGGCTCATGCACATGGATAATGTCAGGAGCGAATTTCCGAAGAGCATTCATTACCGAACGGCGCGGATAGGTTAGGAAGCGCTGACCCACCCGCAGGGGATTGTGCAGTGCCTTCAGGCGCAACACAGCAAGATTACCCTTCTCAACGAGATAGCCTTGACTCCTGTCACTGGCCGCGAGGACCAGCACCTGATGCCCGCGTTTTGCCATTGCGGTTGCCAGGTTTTCAACCACAAGAGCCGCGCCGCTGATCATTGGGGGATAGGACTGAGTAAGGTATGCGATACGCATTGTGCTTCCCTTTCTGCTTCTGCAACAAGTAAATAGATACGGTCCATTAATTCTTTTGTTTGTGTGTGAAGATCTGCCCGGACGCCGGGTTTCCACGCCGCGCCGAAACGCATATAGCTTCTGCCTGAAAACTGCCATGCGCCTGAACGCGGGCTTCCCTGCCAGTTGAAGTTGAGGGGTTTGAGATATTGTGGAGGGGCATACAAGCCCAGTGGAATGATCGGCGCGCCTGTTTCAATTGCCATCCTGACAACCCCTGTCTTGGCGGGGATGCGCTGCCCGCAGGGTACATCCTTTCCTTCAGGGAAGATGGTCAGTGTTTTGCCTTCACGGAGCAGCGTGCAAGCTTGTTCTATTGCACTTTTGGCTCTCTCGGTCCCGCGCTGGACAGGGATCTGACCTGTCTCTTTCAACATCCAGCCAATGATTGGGATGGCGAATAAACCATCCTGCAAAAGAAAGTGAGGCGTTTCTTCCAGGATGAAAGGCAGGTAGAGCGGATCAGCACCCGGAGTATGGTTCATGGCGATGATCTTGGGCCCGGGAGGCAGGGACGCGATTCCTTTTACATCGTATGTGCGATTCAGCAGCGTGAAGTACGCCTGTAGGAGGGGTCGGGCAATTTGATCAGCGGTAAACATGGTGACCTCCTTCATCCAACAAAAATGCAGGATCTACGATTCCTGACGATCAGCCAAACAATGCCGCCCGCCATCACGATTGCGATCGTAACCACCCAAATTTGCCATGGAATGCCTCCGCCAAACGCACCCAGTGCACTTGTGAACAGGCAGGCAATGCCGCGACCAAGTAAATTCGCTATCGAAAAACGGCGGTGTGAGATTTTGCCAAGTCCTGCCACATAGCACATTGCGTCATTTGGAACGAGCGGCATCACCAGGGTGATGGCAAAGAAACCGATTCCCTGACCCTGCGCTGTTTTGTCCCAGCCTGCCAGCACGCTGGGCGAGATCCACTTTTCTGCAAATGTCCGGCCATAGCGGCGCGCCAGCACAAAGGCAATCTCGCCACCGGCAACCAGGCTCAACCAGGAAAGCAGGAATCCGCCCCAAAAGCCGTACAGGAAGCCGCATGCCACCATCAAGGCCTGCCCGGGGATGAAAGCCAGAAAAACCTGCAGGATAAAGAGAATGGAGAGAATGACCGGCCCCCAGATGCCCAGCCGATCCATGGACGCAGTAACTGCATCCTGATCGCTGAACCACCTCCATAGCACGGAGACAGGTTCGCGGGAGGCCCACAGCACGACGGGGGCACCAGCAAACAATATCCATTTGAATAAAAGGTTGCTTTTCATATAAATCTCCTTTGGTTGTCCCCACTATCGCGTTTACAGACTGCCAAAACCAGAGAAAAAACTGCCAAAAGACGCCAGTTAAAAAAGTCAGACCCTAAAGGTCTTTGCGACACTTGCACCCCGAAATCAAATGGAAGGGGCAGAAACCTTTAGAGTCTGAACAATTCGTTACTGGAAGTCGAAGCTTTTTTACCGCCTTATTTTCTCGACCAGCAATCTTGCGAGGCCGCGAATGGCATTGCGGCGCGTGCGATTGAACGTCCCTTCGGAGATATACAAACGCGCCATGATCTCGCGGTTCTGCGCGCCCTCGACGTATGCGTCGTGCAAAACTGCATAGTTGTACCAGGTGCGCGGCAGCGGCTCAGGCGGGCGTTTGTCTGCGGGTCGCAAAGATTCGATGGAGTCATTAAGCAGTTGCTGCAATTGCTTGCCGCGTTCCACATGCGATCCGCCTGCCACCTTTGCCCACTCTGCCAGAGGCGACTGTCCGAGTTCGATGCAATCATGCCAATGGCGCAGGGCCTCCTCGACCATTTTGATGAACTCAGAGTCAGGATGCGTTGTGATCGCGTCGATCATCTCCCCTGCGATGGAGTTCAGTTCGGTAACGTTTGCCCGTGATTCAGCGACCAGCTGGCGGATCTGATCGGTCTGTTGAGGACGCAGATTGTTCAATGAGACAATGGTGCCGATTTGATCGGCTACTTCAGCCAGCAATTCCAGATCGCTGGTCGAATAATTGAGCCTGGCCTTTGGTTTTCCGATCCCTACAAAAGCAATCTGTATCTGGCCATCGAATGAGGGCGCCACCCAGGCCAGCTGCCGCAGGAGACCATCCGTAGGCCGGGATATGTCTTCGAAGGATGCCTGGTCTGCGGAAATGCGGCTCTCCAGCGGGATCGAATGGCGGGTCGCGGTCACGAGAAATTCATCCCCGCTGCGGATGGCGATCAGTCCGCTGGGTGCATCCAGGGACTGGCATAACAGATCCAGGCCTTCCTGCAGACGATCCCTGAGGGCGTTTTCTCCCGCGCTTTCGAGTTGGCGCAGTTGCCTCCTGAATGCACCCTCCCGGCGAATGCGCAGACGTTCCAAGAACTCACGTACCAGATCATAAAGCGAGTGCGTCAGGATCGCCAGCCCTACTACGACCGCCATCATCTCCAGAGGCAGCCCCAAGCGCCAGCCAACACAGGCATAAACGGCAGATAAACCCAGGACCGTCAGGATGGTGATTAGGAAATCCTGAAGAGTTGTCCGCCGTTCCAGTAACGTTTGATGGCGGGCGACAGAGATACCCAGAAGAAAGACTCCGCTAAAGATCAACACGTCCACAATGATGCGCGGCAAAGGATTCGACGCACTCAGCCCGGCAACGCCATATAACACGGAAGCCGCCGGGAATATGGATGCAACCAGAAAATACTTACCGCGTGGGGTCAGCCCAACCCGGTCATCGATGAGAAGATTGAGCAAAATGCAGATGGCTATTCCCCACTGGAAAATACTATAGAGAATATAAGGAAGACCGATCTGCATGTGCGCCACGAAAAGCGCATTCCCCGCCTCACCTACAAACGGGTTGGAGAGCAAAAGCAAAACCGCCGTAATGAAAGCAAGGATGTACAGGCTGATTTCGAGCCAGCGGAGCTGCTTCTGATTATGAACGGACATAACCTGATACGTCAAGCTGTACCAGCTCGTCAGACCAATCACGAGCAGCACTGCCCGCCAGGCCGCCGTGCCCGGGATTTGGTGAAAAATATTGTTGTAAGCCCCATAGAAAAAAACCGATAATGCCAGCAGCACGATGACGGCCCGCATGGTCACGCGGCTCGGAAAGCCCCTGGCAAAGAGATAGAAAGCCAGCCACAGCGTGATGGCCATTGCAAAAAGCTCAAGAAGAGTTGTTGCTTGAAGTAACATGCCTCGACCTCAATTGACTCCACAAAGGTAAAATTATTCTTCACCAATCGCACAGGTAACCGCTTCATCGAGAGTCATGCCGCGCCCCAGGTGATAAGCCTCCTTAAACGCAGCTTTGCCAATCCGGGTAACAACCGCCGCGATATCGCGATCGACATCAGCCTGCTCGAGAGCTGGACGCATGTTGCCAATTTCCTCGCGCGTCCTGTCAGTCCAACCGATCAGCTGCGCCGCATTTTCAGCTTTGCCAACCGCGAAACATAGACTTGCCATGCATTCCAGTATGAAAACAAGACCTATGGTGTATCTATCCTTCATAAACTCCTGAGCCGTTTCGACAAAGACCCGACGCGCCTCGGTGAGATTGCCCTCACGCAACTCAGCACAGCCTATGCGAGTATTGGACCAGAGATAGTCCAGCCGGTTTCCCAATTCTTTTGCCACCCTGGCATTTTCCTGAAAGTAAGCACGCGCCTCTTCGTAATCGCCACGCATCAACGCGAGATGCCCATACGCAGAAAATAGCTGGCGTTGGTCCGTATGAATGCTCAACTGCCGATACAACAAACTTGACTCATCCAGGTATTTTTGCGCGGTATCAACATTGCCATCCCACACAAGATATAATCCCACCCTGCCAAGACAATTTGCCAAATAGCGCCAATTCCCCACCTCGCGATACAGTGGGATCGCTTCCTCCCAATACGCAATACTGCGTTCAAGACCGTTATGTTCCCAGCCCATGATATGCAACGCTGTCGCTTGTCTCACCAGATCGCCAAGCGAGCGCGCCAGGGCGAGGGCCTGCTGGCAATAATATTC
>JBAVVF010000187.1:0-1548 GCA_049697155.1 Anaerolineales bacterium | reverse complement strand
GTACTTTACCTGCGTAACATCAGTTAAAGGCTCAAATGCGTGAACTTGCCCTGACTCAATCCATACTTGCGAAAGCGCTCCGGCAGGCACGTGCAGCCAATGCCGGGCACATCAAGTCTCTCCGGCTGGCCCTCGGCGAGATCGCTGAACTGGACCAGGGCTCGATCCAAAAACACTGGGACGAGCTCAGCCGGGGGACCGCCGCCGAACGCGCCCAGCTTTATTTTCGTTTGATTCCTGCAGAAGTTCAGTGTATGGCATGTTTCGCCAAATACCATCCCGCGGGTGGCCAAATTCGCTGTCCGCACTGCGGCAGCTACGGCGCGAAGATTTTAGCCGGTGAGGAATTCCATCTTGAATCGATCGACCTCGATAATGAATAGATACGGATTGCTTTTGATCCTTTTCCTCCTCCTGGGGGGATGCAATCGGCCTGTTGGTCCTGGCCCGACCCCCGACCTGTTTGCCACCATGCAGGCCTCCACACCCGGCTCGGCCGTGACCAACCCGACCATAACGCCCTTCACCCCTCCCGCGCCGAATTCGGGATCCGGGCCCGCGCCGGATACCATTCCCTCGCCTTCGCCCGCCGATGGGCTGACCGGACACATCGTCTTTACCTGCCAGCTTTTCAAAGTGCAGTCAATGGATCAGATCTGCATCATGAATGCGGATGGCTCCGGGATGCGCCGGTTGACGACCGAAAATAACAAGCGTCATTACTATGCGTCGCTGGCGCCCGATGGGGGCAGTGTCGTTTATTCCTCGTACCGGGAAGATAATGTCTATGAGATCTACAGCCTCAACCTCACGGATGGCCGTGTGGAGAGGCTGACGAACCGCCTGGGGGTATTGACCGGCCCGGAGATCTCGCCCGACGGAGGCTCGATCGTCTTCGCCCGCGGCGACCCCACGAATGGACGGTATCAGCTCATGCTCATGGATCGCAGCGGGCAGGATGCCGGGAACATCCCCGGCATCTCGGGCTGGGACCCCACCTGGGCACCCGACGGGCAGCAGCTCCTGTACGCCTTCGGACCCGAGAGCGATGTGCAGTTGTTCATTGTCAACCGCGATGGAAAAAACTCGCACAAGATCAGCAGCCTGCCTTCCATCCGCGGCCGCAGCGACTGGTCGCCGGATGGACAGTTGATCGTCACCTATTCGGGATCATCCTGGCACCGGGAAATCTACATTATGAACGCCGATGGCTCGAACGCCCGTCAGCTCACGCCGGGCGGCGGGAACAGCCAGGGGCCGTCGTTTTCGCCCGAGGGAAAATGGGTAGTTTTCACCGCCTACTTCGACCACTATGGCGAGGATCACGGCTGCGAGATCTACGTGATCCGCACCGACGGCACCGATTTGCGCCGGCTGACGAACAATGATTACTGCGATTATCAGCCGCGCTGGGGACCGTAGGGAAGAAATCTCTCGTCTTTTGAATAAAAAATAAATGCTTACTCTTTTGGTAAGCATTTATTTTTGGATGAAAACAGGATCGCTTCAGAGATCAACCGACGGGTGCAAGCTGACTCTGCCCAAAAG
>JBAVVF010000186.1:0-4488 GCA_049697155.1 Anaerolineales bacterium | reverse complement strand
CCGGCCCCACCCCCTCGCCACGACATCATTGTGTCAGTATTTCTTCTATTTGATCCAACTCTTCATCGCTGAACTTCAGGTTGTTCAGCGCGGCCAGGTTGTCTTCAAGCTGCTGCACGCTGCTCGCGCCGATCAGCGCGGACGTGACGGCCGGCTTGCGCAGCACCCAGGCGATGGCCATCTGCGCCAGAGACTGCCCGCGGGCTTGCGCCAGTTCATTGAGTTTCTGAATTTTGGGCAGGTTGGCCTCCACGTCTTTCGGCGTGAGCCAGACGCGCTCCGTCTTGGTGGCGCGCGCCCCGGCCGGAATCCCGTTCAGGTAGCGGCCGGTCAGCTGTCCCTGCGCGAGCGGCGAAAAGACAATGCAGCCGATCCCCTCCTCGAGCAGCACGTCCAGCAGGCCATCCTCCACCCAGCGGTTGAACATGTTGTACGACGGCTGGTGGATGAGACAGGGCGTCCCCAGCGCGCGCAGGATTTCGGCCGCGCGGCTTGTCTGCTCCGGGTTGTAGTTGGAGATGCCGGCGTACAGGGCTTTGCCCTGCCGGACGGCCGAGTCGAGCGCGCCCATCGTCTCTTCGAGCGGCGTATCCGGGTCGAAGCGATGACTGTAGAAGATGTCGACGTAATCCAGCCCCATGCGCCTGAGGGAGGCATTCAGGCTGGCGAGCAGATACTTGCGCGAGCCCCATTCGCCATACGGACCCGGCCACATGTCGTAGCCGGCCTTGGTGGAGATGACCAGCTCGTCGCGATAGGGCTGGAAATCCTGCCTGAACAGGATGCCAAAGGTTTCCTCGGCCGAGCCGGGCGGCGGACCATAGTTGTTGGCCAGGTCGAAGTGTGTCACGCCCAGGTCGAAGGCCCGCCGGGCGATGGCGCGCCCGTTCTCGAGCAGGTCGCGCCCGCCGAAGTTGTACCACCAGCCCAGCGAGATGGCCGGCAGTTTGAGTCCGCTGTGACCGACGCGGTTGTAGCGCATGGAGTTGTACCGGGTTTCTGAGGCAAGGTAGGGCATATGTTTTCCTTTACTTTTTATCGATTACAAAATGCACGAGCCGATACTCTTTTGTCACCTTGTCGATCTGCTCGTCGTTCATCTTTTTCTGATTGACGCCGAACAAGGGACCCGCAAATCCCGAAGCGATGATGACCTGCCGTAGCAGGAACAGGCGCTTTGGCGAATCGGATACATCTTCCGCACAGGCCGCGCGCCTGCCTTCGGGCAGCCACAATTCCACCCGCGGGTTAACAAGCATGTTGCGGTACCAGTCCGACATGGAGCCGAAACCTGCCGTGCAATAGATCTCACCGTCTACGATCGCGTAGTTGACCGGGGTGAGATACTCCCTGCCGCTTTTCCGTCCGCGATGCTTGATGACCATGATGCGGCCCACCACCGCGGGCCAGAAGTTGATCGCTTTCCCCCAGCCCATTTTCCACATCCAGACCATGAAGCGGTTCAGGCTGTGAAAGACTCTTCGCAGGGATTCCAGCTGCTGCGGTGTCGATTTTGAAACGTCCATGTGTCCTCCCGGAGTTATGCTCCAGCCGCCGTCTCCGGCGGCGCATTCTGCCTTATTTCCACTCCCAACTTTTCAACACTTCCATCGCTCTATAATTCGTCATGTCGAGCTGCAGCGGCGTGACGGAAACATATCCGGCCAGCAGCGCGCCGACGTCGGTGCCTTCCTCGTCGATGCCGGTCGGCGCCTCGCCGCCGATCCAGTAGTAGGGACGCCCGCGCGGGTCGACGCGCCGGTCGAGGGCATCGCGGTAGACGCGCAGTCCCTGCCGTGTGACGAGGATGCCTTTCATGGCATCGACGCTCAGGTACGGCACGTTCACACTCAGGACCACACCCTCCGGCAGGCCTTCTTCCAAAACCTTCTTCGCCACGATCTCCGCGATCTGCCCGGCCGGGCCGTAATCGGTCGGGACGTTGGCGGGCTTATCCTGCGAGGCCAGGGAGAAGGCAATGCCCGGCACACCCGCGATGACCGCTTCCATGGCGGCCGTCACGGTGCCGGAGTAGGTTACGTCATGGCCGATGTTGGAGTTGGGGTTGATCCCCGAAACGACGAGATCGATTTTGTCCACAAAGCCCAGCAGGGGCAGGGCAACGCAGTCGGACGGCGCGCCATCGGACATGAAAGCCGGCGTGCCATCGGCCAGCATGGTTTCGTGGACACGCAGCGGCCGCTCGAGCGTCTTGACGTGTCCCGAAGCGGACCAGTTGCGGTCGGGCGCGAAGACGGTTACCTGGCCGATCCGCCGCATCGCCTGGGCGAGGGCCAGGATTCCCGGGGCTTGCACGCCGTCGTCGTTGGTAACAAGGATATGCATGATTGATTTCCGATTTGAGATTTCAAATGTCGTTGCGAGCGTAGCGAAGCGTCGCCGTGGCGACACAATCTCCTCATAAATCGGGGGTTGCTTCGTCGGGCTGCGCCTCCTCGCAACGACATAACTGTTTGATGATTATAACCCCGCCGGTATAATATCCTTCATGCCGCGCAAACTGACCACTGTTTACTGCTTACTGACTACTGTCTACTGTTTACTGATCACTGTCCTCCTTTCCTGTACCTCCCAAACGCCTCCATCACCTTCTCAAACTTCATTGTATGTTTACCGCTTCGACCCGCCTGCCTTCATCGAATTTTCCCCGGACTTCCAGCAGGCTGGCGAAATCCCGTTTTCCATCCCGCCACACTGTGGACTGCTCGATGTCTTTTCCGCTCCGATTGGAAGATTTCTGGCGCTCGAGTTGAGCTGTCCCAACGGGCAGACGATCCTGTTTCTGGACACGGATACTTCCGCCGTGACCCAGCCGGTCGGCGGCACGGACAGTCACTTCCTGGCCTGGAGTCCGGATGGCAGTGCAGCTTATCTCAAAGCCGATTCGCTGGGCAGCCCACACGTCGTTCGCGCTGCCGTGGATGGCCGGCAGGATGTCATCCCGGTCAGTGAATTTACATACGATCTTGCCGCTTCGTCACGGGAAAGGGAGTTCACGTTCACGTTCTCGCGCGGGCTGGGGCAGGGGAGCGAGCTCTGGCTGGCCAAGCGCGACGGGCAGGTCACCGAACTGCTGCATTCCGATCCCTTCCACTACATTTCGTTTGCGCGCTTTTCGCCTGATGGGAGCCGGATTGCCTTCATCAAGATCCCCGACACGCAGACCCCGTTCACCGTCGGTGAATTGTGGGTCATGAATGCCGACGGCTCGAGCCCGCGCAAGCTGGCCGACGCCGACGCGGGTCACGGATACGCGGCAAACTGGTCGCCGGACGGGAAGCGGATCGCGTTCGTCGTCCGCGCCAACCCCGAGGATGCACGCGCCGACCAGTCGAGCGAGGCTTTAATCAGCAATATTTACATTATCGATGCAGGCAGCGGAGCGCTGAAGCAGGTTACAAATCTCGAGAACGGACGAGTTGAAACCCCGTTCTGGTCGCCGGACGGGAACACTTTGGCATTCAGCGTGGTCATAAATGATAGAATGGAAGTGCAGATCGCGGAGATCGCAGCAGGGGAGATCCGGTCCCTCGAGACGGGATCAGCCTGCTGTCCCGCGTGGATGCGAAAGTAGTCCACTAATCCACACAAATCGCCGCGAATGAAAAACAATTCGTGAAGATTAGCAACGATTAGTGGATCATTGAAAGTGAGTCTGAATGATTCGGCGAGTGATATTGATCCTTATCGTAGCGTTGGTCCTGACATCCTGTGGCGGCGCGGCTCCGGCAGCCACCGAGGCTCCCGCCGCGACGGAAGCTCCGGAGACCGAGGCGCCGCTCGAGGAGTTCACCGAGGCACCAGCAACTGAAGCGCCAACGGAACCTCGAGCTGTTCTGCCCGAAGCGGCCGAGACGGCCACACTCCAGCCAACCCAGGCTTTGTCGACACCCACCGACACGCCTCTCCCGCCGCTGGCCCTTCCGGCAGAGCTCGTCAACGCTCCCGCCCAGATGGTCTGGGATGGAATGCCAACCTACCTGGGTGAATCACTGCCGGGTTATGCCTTCCGTGTTACCTACGATCCCGATCTCTGGGCGCTGACCACGGACCAGTTCGGCTTTCCTGCCCTGGGACACCGGGATCTCCCGGGCTGCGTCATCTCCGTCACTTCGGGGCGCGGCCTGCCTCTCAGCATGACCGTCGAGCATGATGTTCTGGATATCGGAACTATGGCCTTCGATGTGGGCAACGTCTTCGAAAACGGAGTCTTGAAGTTTGTCACGTTCACCGGCGGCGACGGGACGATCATCACCGGTTTTGCCGTCAACTTCGAAATGCAGGAGGATGAATGCCGTGCGGACGCGGTGCGGGTCATTACTACCCTGAGGTCTGTTCCCGTTTCACAGGCTACGCCTCAACCTTGAAGGTAAGGCGGATTGTCAATCCACCCTGCCTTAGAGAGTGTTTCTTAAGTCGTTATTGCCGTCTTTTTTATCCACAGGACTGCTGCGCTTGGACACGGAT
>JBAVVF010000185.1:0-4171 GCA_049697155.1 Anaerolineales bacterium | reverse complement strand
GTGCAGTAGGTCTGCATGGCTACCTTCAATCCGAGTGCGTCGAGCACCGGCGGACGCAGGTCCCGGGCCAGCCGGCGAATCTTCACGAACAATTCGTAGCACTGGTCGTAGAGCGACTGGAGCCGCTCGAACATCACCTCGGCGGGGATGGACAGATCCTCCTGTAAATTGTGCAGGGCCAGCAGGTGGGTCGTGAGAGCCTGACCGAGGTCATCGTGCAGCTCGCGCGAGATGCGCTGACGCTCCTGCTCCTGGGCCGCCACCGCCCGTTCGGCCATGTGCCGGATGTTATCGCGCTGCTCCAGCAGGGTGCGGTAGCGGTTGAGGCGGGTGATGGTGCGGACGCGGGCGATCAGCTCGCGGCGGTCGACCGGCTTGGAGAGGAAATCGTCGGCACCCGACTCGATCCCCTTGAGGAGGGCGTCGCGGCTGTCGAGGGCGGTCAGGATGATGATCGGCACCTCCGCCAGCGGAGGCGCGGCCCGGATGCGGCGGCAGACCTCGAACCCGTCCATGCCGGGCATCATCACATCCAGCAGGATCAGGTCCGGGCGCAGCAGGTCAAGGATCTGCAGCGCCTGCCAGCCATCCTTGGCCAGCTCAAGATCGTAGTGCTCGCCTTCCAGCATGGCCACCAGGGTCTCCCTGGCACTCGGCTCATCGTCCACAATCAGGACTGTGCTCATCGCAGCCTTGCCTCCTCATCGTTGAAAAGACAGCTCTGAATGATTTTGACCAGCGCCCTCAGGTGGACCGGCTTGCTGATGTATTCGTCCATGCCAGCCTCCAGACAGCGTTCACGGTCGCTGGGCATGGCGAGGGCAGTCAGGGCAATGATTGGAGTATATCTGAATTCAGCCTCGCTCCGCAACTTGCGCGTGACCTGCAATCCGTTCAGGCCCGGCAGCTGCACGTCCATCAGAATCAGGTCAGGATGGGTCAGCCGGGCCTGCGCGATGGCCTCCACCCCATCCACCGCGACGACCACCCGGTAGCCGGCCAATTCCAGATAGTCCCGGATCATCATGTTCACTTCCGGCGTATCTTCGACCAGCAGGATCGTCGGCTGGTCCACCTGGGAGGGTTTGATGGCCCGAAACTTTCCGGTGATCCGGGAACGGGGGACCGCCTCCTCCGACAGGCCAGGCTCCCACGGCAGGATGATGGTAAAGCGGCTGCCGACGTTCGGCTCGCTGACCGCGCTGACGCTGCCGCCATGCAGGCGTGCCATCTGGGCCACGAGAGCCAGTCCCAGGCCGGTGCCGGTCGTTTCGCGCGCCAGACCGGAATCCAGCTGGACGAAAGGCTGGAAGAGGCGGGCCAGGTCCTCCGGCCGGATGCCGATCCCCTCGTCCCAGACCGCGATCGTGATCTGGTCCACGTCCGGATGCCCGTGGACCTCCAGCCCGAGCCTGCCGCTCTCCGGCGTAAATTTGACCGCGTTGCCCAGCAGGTTGACGATCATCTGTTTCAGCCGGCGTTCATCCGCCCGCATCAGGCCCAGGTCACCGTCGATGGTCAGGGTCACCTCCTGGTTCTTCTTGTGCGCCAGCTGTTTGATCATGCGCAGGCTGGCCTGGCAGACCGCGTGGACGTCGACCGTGTTCACGTCGAGCGCGATCTGCCCGGATTCGATCTTGGCCAGGTCGAGGATATCGTTGATCAGCGAGAGCAGGTGATGGCCGCTCTCACTGATGGTGGCGATGTATTTCTGCTGTTTCTCGTTGAGCGGGCCGGCGATCTGCTCGCCCAGACTTTCGGAGAGTCCCAGGATGGCGTTCAGCGGCGTGCGCAGCTCATGGCTCATGTTGGCGAGGAACTCGTCCTTGACCCGCAGAGCACGGGCCAGCTCGGCATTGGCGTGGCTCAGGTCGGCGGTGCGTTCCTGCACGCGCCGGGCCAGCTGGTTGCGTTCGTCCTCGAGAGCCGCCTCCATTTGTTTACGCTCGGTAATATCCCAGGCATAGTCTGCCAGGCGTTCGGCAATCTCGAGGTCGTCCGGGGCATAGTCGCGCGGCTTGTTGGCGATACCCATGACGGCCACGATTCTTTCGTTGCGGAGGATGGGAATAACGATCTCGCGCTCGACCGGCACGTGTCCCTCCGGCAGGCCGTTCGCCTGGATGAGGGAGGCGCAATCGTTCTGGATCAGGGGGCGCCGCTGGCGGGCCGCCTCGGCCCACAGCCCGGCCTGGTCCAGTGGAAGATGCACCGGCTGTCCTGGCATCGAACGACGCGTCTCCAGCGTCTTTGTCGACCAGGTCTGCAGGCGCAGTGTCGTCTGATCGTCCTCCACGAAGTGGAAGAAGCCGGCCGTGCTGCCGGTCAGGTCACTGATTTCATCGGTTGCTTTTTGCATCACCTCACTGAGCGTGTGGGACCGGGAATATTCCATCAGCTCGAAGCGCTTGTGCAGGATGGTCTCGGAGCGCTTGCGGTCTGCTTCGCTCCGGCGGCGCTCGGTGATGTCCTGGATCTGAGAAATGAAATAAAGCGGTTTTTCCCCGGTGTCCCGCATCAGGGAAACGCTCAACAAAACCCAGACCCAGCGGCCCGATTTGTGGAGGTAGCGTTTCTCCATCTGGTAGGGGTTTATTTCTCCCCTGAGGAGCTGCTGCACATAGTTGAGGTCGCTTTCCAGGTCATCGGGGTGGGTAATGTCCTGGAACGTCTTGTCCAGCAATTCCGCCGCCGAGTACCCGGTCAGATCGCACAGGGCTCGATTGACCCGCAGCCATTGGCCTTCGAGCGTTACCAGCGCCATACCGATCGAGGCATATTCGAAGGCACTGCTGAAGCGTTCCTCACTTTGCCGTAACAGTTCCTCGGCCTGCTTGCGCTCGGTGATGTCCGAAATGGACAGAAGCACATGGCCTTCATCCTTCGACTTGAACGTGACGCAATGAACGGTCATCCACAGGTCTTTGCCAAACGTGCTGAGGTGATGGATATCGGCTGTGACCACCGTCCCGGTCGCGATGGCCCTTTCCACCAGGCCATACAGCCCGGACCTCTTCCAGGACTCGATCGTGTGAAAGTTCTGAGCCTTGAGCTGTTCGACGTGGGTCCCGACAATTTGGGCCGCCCTCTGATTGGCAAAGATGCATTCCCCCGTGACCTTGTACGTGAGGATGCCAAGCGGCGAAGAGTTCAGGATCTTTTCGTTGAGGGCCAGCAGATCATTGATGCGGGCCTCATTCTGCTTGCGTTCGGTAATGTCGCGCCCGATGCCCACCAGCCCCACGACGTTCCCCTGGCTGTCCTTCAGCGGGACTTTTGTGGAGAGGACCCAGACCGGCTTGCCATCGGAATCGAAGCCGGGCTCCTCGTGATTGATCACGGGACTCCCGGAATCGATGACGGCCCGGTCGAGCCGCCAGAACTCCTCTGCCAGGGCCGCCGGATAGGTCTCCAGGTCGGTCTTGCCGAGGACGTCCTCCATCGTCCTGCCGCCGGAGGCCTTCCAATCTGCGGTGTTCGAGAGCCTTTTGTGTCCCTCGGCATCCATCACGTAGATGCGGTCGGGCAGGTTGTCGATCAGCGTCCGCAGCAGGTTGTGCTCCTCCTTGAGTGACTCTTCCATCTGCCTGCGGGCGGTGATGTCCTGCAGAAAGCCCTCGTAGTAGAGGATCTTTCCGCCCGGGTCACGGACAACCCGGGCCGAGGTGGAAGTCCAGATCACGCTCCCGTCCCTGCGATAGTTTTTCTGCTCGTAGTCCTTCAGAATGCCATGTTCGGCCAGGAGCCGGCGGAAGTTATTTTGGTCAGCCGGTTCAACGTAGATCTTCCGGGCAATGTCCGTGACCGATGCGATCATGTCCGCGGGCGAGTCATAGCCGTAGATGCGCGCCATGGCCGGATTCACGCTGAGATAATGCCCGTCCGGCGCGGATTGGAATATGCCTTCCGCCGAATTCTCGAAGATGGCCTGGTACTTCTCCTCCGCCTGCCTGCGCTCGAGCAGTAACTGGCGCTCCTCCAGCGCGTGGACAACGGCCGGGCCCAGGCGCTTGATATTCTCCTTGAGAATATAGTTGGCTGCCCCGGCTTTCATACACTCCACGGCGATGTCTTCACTCATCGAACCGGTCCAGATGATCAGCGGGGTGAGGGGCGCGTGTTTGAGCGTCAGCTTGAGGGCCTGCATGCCGTCGAAACGCGGCAGGCTGTA
>JBAVVF010000184.1:0-5000 GCA_049697155.1 Anaerolineales bacterium | reverse complement strand
CATGTACGTGATCCTGAGCCTGGTCATGGGAGCCATGGTCCCGATTGTCCTGGCCCTGATGATCAACGAGATGCGCGGCCTGACGACCTTTTTCCAGATCATCGTCTATTTGCCAACTCTGATCCCGATCGCAGTGGGACTGCTCGTCTGGCGGCAGATCTACGCGCCCGAGGGGGGCATCCTCAACGAGCTGCTGCTGCGCCTGGACCTCCCGCCGCAGCTCTGGCTGCAGAACGCGGACCTGGCCAAACCGGCCCTGATCGTGATCATGACCTGGGTCGGCGCGGGGGGCTCCACCCTGCTCTACCTGTACGCGCTCCGTGAGATTCCCACCGAGCTGTTCGAAGCCGCCGAGCTGGACGGCTTTTCCGTCCTGGACCGCATCCTGTACATTGCCCTGCCGCTTCTGCGCCACCGGATCGAGATCATGCTGGTATTGCAGATCATCATCGTGGCCCAGGTCTTTACCGAACCCTTCATACTGACCAACGGCGGGCCGGCCAACAGCACCACCTCACCGGTCCTGGAAATCTATAACGCAGCCTTCACCCGGACCGACTTCGGGCTGGCTTCGGCATGGGGTGTTTCCATGCTGGTGGCTTTGTCAGTATTCTCGGTTCTCTACATCGTGTTTACCAGGCGGGACCTGAGCCAGGAATGAGAGGAGATTATCATGGGCACTGCTAACCGCGGGATTATGTCAAACACCGAGTGGCGCTCGTTGCGCGGGCGTCTGATCGGCCTTTTTTATCTCCTTGTCCTGGCGCTGGTCGCCATCCTGATGATCTTTCCATTCATCTTCTCGTTCACGGCCGGGCTGTATAACAGCATTGAGGTGGTCAAGCCGGGACTTCATCTGTGGCCGGAAAACCCTTTGTGGGAGAACTACCCGGATGCCTGGAATCGATTCAAGCTGGGCAGGCTCTTCCTCAACACGGCCATCGCGGCCGGTGGAGGGGTCATCGGGCAGCTGCTGGTCTCGGCCCTGGCGGCCTACAGTCTCTCCAGACTCAAGCCCATGGGAAAGAACCTCATTCGCGCCATCCTGTTGATCACCCTGGCCGTCCCGGGCATCGTCTACCTGGTGCCGCGTTACGTGGTCATGGCCAGGCTGGACCTGATCGACAATTTCATCGGATTGTGGCTCCCCTACTGTGCCAGCTCGTTCATGATCCTGGTGCTGAACAACGCGTTCGACCAGATTCCCCGCGACCTTTACGAGGCGGCCGAGATCGATGGGGCCTCCGAAGTGCGTATGTTCATGAACATTACCCTGCCGCTCTCATCTTCGGTGCTGCTGGTACTCGGCTTGTTTGCCTTCATCGGCTTCTGGGGCGACTTTCTGTGGCCCTTCCTGATCCTGCGTGACTCAGACCTGCAAACGCTTTCCGTGCGCCTGTACACGCTGCGCAGAGGCTTTCCGCTGAACATCTACATGGCTGCTTCCTTCATGGCCATGATCCCCCCGGCGATCGCGGCCTTCTTCCTCCAGCGGCACGCCCCAAAAGGCGGACTTACGTTTTAGAATTTGCTTTTCGTCATTGCGAGGGAGAGGCGCCTCGCGCTGAGCGGAGCCGCAGGCGAAGACGAAGCGGACGCCTCGACCGAAGCGTCGCCGTGCCGAAGGTCCCGCGCTGCGGGAGGCCGTGGCGACACAATCTCACATATAGTTATGTGGCGTGAAATTTTGAATGAGATTGCTTCTCGAAGACTCGCAATGACGGTTAGCCTGGTAATGAATTTATGCCACAAATACTCTCGCGTGTATGCCACTTTTTGTTATTGACCGGTCTCCTGTTGACGGGATGTGTTGGGACATCGGTCGAAACCCCGACCGCCTCCCCCGCCCCCTCCGCGACGGCTCTCCCCTCGCCCCTGCCGGCCACGGCGACGAAGGAAGTTGTCGCCGCCAGGATATTTCCCGTGGTCCGCATCAAAAACGCGGAGACTGAAACCTATCTCTACGAAAAGGATGGCCAGGCCCAGCTCGGAGATGTGCCCGCCTCGGATGAATCCTCCCACTGGACGATGGAAGATTATCAGGGGAGCAAGCGCTTTCAAAACCGGGCCAGCAGCAACTATCTTTCCATCGAGCATCTCCAGCCATATGTGGAAGTCATCCCCATCTATCCCGATTGGATGAGCCCGCGCTGGACGCTGGACGGCGATCCATCGCAAGGTTCAGTCGCCATCCGCAATGTCTGGCATAACTGGCAGTTCCTGTATGTGGAAGATGGACGGGTGAAGTACGAACGCGTCCCGAGCACAGAAGACAATGCGCGCTGGTTCCTGGAACCTGGGGAGGGCTTCGCGCTGGCGGCCCACACACCCACGGCCATGGTCGCGATCCCGACAGCCTCGAACCCGCCCGGGAGCCGCGGCGCGGCCGTCCCGTGGACAGAGTACGAGGCCGAGGACGGGGGGACGAACGGCGAGTTCCTCGGGCCCGACCGGACCTTCGGCACGATCCCGGCCGAATCGTCAGGGCGCCGCGCTGTGAAGCTGGACCAGGCCGGGGAGTATGTCCAGGTCCGGTCGATGGAGTCCGCGAATTCGGTCGTCGTGCGCTTCGTGATCCCCGACTCGGAGGACGGGCAGGGACTGGAAACGACGCTCAGCCTGTACGTGAACGATGTCTTTCGTCAGAAGATCCAGCTGACGTCGAAGTATGCCTGGTCGTACGGCGGCGAGGAAGAGACCTTCAACGTTCCGAAGGCCGGCGGCGCGCATCATTTCTATGACGAGGCGCGAGCTTTGGTCGGGGATATTCCAGCGGGCGCAACGGTCAAGCTTCAGAAGGATGCGGATGACGCCGCCGAATATTATGTCATCGACCTGATCGATCTCGAGCAGGTCCCCCGACCGAAGCTCACACCGCAGGGGTATCTCTCCATCGTCGAAGACTGCGGCGCAGTGCCGGACGATGGCAGGGACGACGGCCCAGCCATCCAGGCCTGCATCGCTCGGGCCCGCACGGCCAAGACCGGAGTCTGGATTCCCGTTGGCACATTCGAAAGCACGAGCCATCCCTTTGAAGTTTCGGATGTGACCATCCAGGGCGCGGGGATGTGGTACTCGACCCTCCACGGCTTTTATGCACGCTTCAACTGCATCGGGAACAACTGCCGCTACTTCGACTTTGCCATCCTGGGCGAGACCGTCCTGCGCGACGATAAATCACCAGAGAACGGCTTCAACGGTGGCGCAGGGACCGGCTCGCGGCTCGAGAATATCTGGGTCGAGCACACCAAGGTCGGTTACTGGGTCGGGCGGGGAACGAACGGACTGGTCATCACCGGCAGCCGCTTCCGGAACCTGTTTGCCGATGGCGTCAACTTCTGCAATGGGACGAGCAATTCGCTGATCGAGAACTCGCACTTCCGCAACACGGGCGATGACGCCCTGGCCTCCTGGTCTCCGCAGGGCGACCCGGTTAACACAAACAACTTCTTCCGCTTCAACACCGTGCAGATCCCGTGGCGGGCCAACTGCTTCGCGATCTACGGCGGCAGGGATAACCGCATCGAAGACAACCTTTGCTTCGACGTGGTGACCTATCCCGGCATCCTGATCGCGCAACACTTCAATTCCAATCCGTTCGAGGGTGCTACCATTGTCCAGCGCAACTCCCTGATCCGCGCCGGCGGGCCGATGTTCCACCTGGAGCACGGCGCGTTGAAGGTTTGGGCGAGCCAGGGAGAGATCCGCGGGCTGACCGTCAGGGATCTTTTGATCGACAGCCCGACCTTCAGCGGCATCGAGCTGCAGGGCAACTATCCCATCACGGGGGCGACGATTGAGAATGTGACGATCCAGGGTGCAGGCACATCGGGCATCCACCTAGCTTCCAGCCTGCAGGGCGATGTCACGTTTTCGTTTGTAGTTGTAGTGGATTCGGGGAAGGAAGCTATCACCAACTATGCGCCGAAGCTAAAGTTCGAGCTGATTCCGGGAGATGGAAATCAGGGGTGGTAAAACGCCTCACCACAGAGATCACGGAGTACACATAGATTCTTAGCGACTGTCTCAAAATTTTTTTAACCACCTGCGTGTGATTTGCTAAGCAAATCATGCAGGTGTCTGTGTGAATTCAGCCACTTAACTTTTCAATAGACGAAAGACCATGGTCTATCGTCTATATCTTAGGGAATTTGGTGTAAACGGGGGAAAATATGCCGCGGTCATCTAGCCCGAGGGATTGATCATGCGCGAGGCCAGCTCGCGCAATTGGCCGGGACTGACCGGCTTGAGCAGGACAAGATCGGCCTGACTGTGCAGCATTTCGCCGCCCAGGGCATCCGCGGTGCACAAGATGATCTTTGTTCCGTCGAGGCGGGCATCCGCGCGGATGCGCGAAAAGATCTCCATGCCGGAAAGCTCAGGCAGATGCAGATCCAGGACGATCAGCACGGGAATCACCTGGGCAAGCCTGGCGAGCCCCGAATGGCCGTCCGCAAACATCTCGACTTCAAAATCACTTCGGAGTGAAATCGAAAAGATCTTGGCGATCTCGACATCATCCTCAATGATTACTGCAAGTGGTTTTGACATTCATCCCTCTCAACTCTTTACTTGATCCTCTGATTCGTTTGGTATGCCCTCGGGGAGCAGGCGCAGGACAGTATCGCGCAGGCGGGTCACGCTGACCGGTTTGATGAGAATCTCCTCCGCCTGACCCTCGATCGTCTTGGCTAGAATCAAATCCGCAGTTGTCACTATGACCGGGACTTGCGACAGGCGCTGGTCGGCGCGGATCTGCTGCAGGATTTCCACGCCGCTGATAAACGGCATGTGCAGGTCCAGGATTACCAGGGCCGGGCAGACCGCCGACAGGATGGAGGTATATTGGTTGCCGTGGATATCCAAAGCCGTATCAAAGCCGATCTGCTGTAACGTCATCTGGAAAATGACTGCCAGCTTCGGGTCGTCTTCGATGATCAGAACAAAAGGTTTGGCCGTGGTGGTCTTGTTGATCGGCAGTGTGACCCGGAATGTACTGC
>JBAVVF010000183.1:0-3783 GCA_049697155.1 Anaerolineales bacterium | reverse complement strand
GTGCGTCTACAGTGAAGCCATCTTCTACAAGTTTATCTATCCCAACTCGAGCGACTGGTGGTGGAACTTTCGCGTGAACTGGTTCGGTCCTTCCGGCTATGTGGACACGACCATCTACGAGCAGCCGACGTTCCGGTCCTACGTCAACGCCGCCTACCTCAACGGCGCCAACTTCCTGGAAGCCCTGAACTATCGGATGGGCGACGAGGCCTTCTTTGCCTTCCTGCAGGATTACACGTCCCGATACGGGCGCGGGCGCGCCACCGCCTACGATTTCTTCGCCATTGCGCGCCAGCACACCACGGCGGATATCTCGGATTTGATCAACGCGTATTTTAGAGGGAGTTATTAAGCACTGTCTTTCATGCTCATGCCGCCGTCTCGGCGGCAATTAATGGATAGTCCCAGCGCCGCGGACGGCGCTGGGAGCCTGTTTAAGATTTGATCAACGCGTACTTTAGAGTGAGTTATTAATTGGGTGGTGCGGGATGATATCTCGCAATGTACGAGCCGCGAAATTCGCGGTTGAAAAGAGCGGGCTTGTTATCTTGAATTCGGCGCAGTTGCTTCCTTCTTATCGAACCTCACCATGGCCGTGAAGGCGATCTTCCGCGGGCTGATCGGACGCAGGATCTCCCACTCGATGTCGAGCATCGGCATCAGCATATCGTTCTTGACTCCCAGCCACAGGACCGGGAAACCTTCCTCTTTCTCAGCCGGGCGCAGGTTGATCTCGACCTTTTCCGGTTCGCTGCCGTTCACGGCAACCGACACTTCCGCGTATGCCGGTTGATTGAACGCCACCGCAAACTCCGCCGCCTCGATTCCCGCGGGGGCGCGCTGCGCGGCCAGAATGGGTTCTTCACGAAAGTTCCGGATCAGGAGTTTGGATTTCTTCGAGCCAATGAAGTACGCGACCTGATACTCAGCCTGTGAGGCGACCGGGAGCAGCGCACGCTGTCCCTGCAAATGGATCTGCACATTGCCCCGATATAAAACGTTTTCTTTGAACATATGATCTTCTCCAGTATATCGGTACCAGACAACAACGCACCGTAGAACACATGCTCTAAATCGTCAAGGGTAAGATTAAAATCCGTTCAGGTTTCTTACCGGATTGCAATGATATATACCCACCCGCGACTCTTGTCTGATACAATCGCCGGGTATTCGCGTGGAGAGAGATACAGCTTTCATGAAATTGAAACATAGTTATATCGAGACCAACGGCGTCCGGCTGCATGTCGTCCAGGCAGGACCGAGAAGCGGAATACCTGTCGTGCTCCTGCATGGCTTCCCTGAATTCTGGTATGGGTGGCGAAAACAGATCCCCGCCCTGGCGGAGGCCGGCTGCCGCGTCATCGTCCCGGACCAGCGCGGCTATAACCTGAGCGACAAGCCCAGGGGTGTGAAGGCCTACTGTATCGATAATCTGGTGAATGACATCATTGGCCTGATCGGCGCGCTGGATTATGAAAAGGTCAACCTGGTCGGGCATGACTGGGGTGCGCTGGTGGCCTGGATGCTGGCGATCAAACATCCCAAACGAGTGCATCGCCTCGGGATCATCAATGTGCCGCACCCGACCGTGCTGAAACGTTTCCTGCTGCGTGACCCCGAGCAGGTGCGTCGTTCGTGGTACGCGCTCTTCTTTCAGCTGCCCTGGCTGCCTGAGCTGGGCATGCGTCTGCCCGGCTGGCGCGGCGCATCCGCCTCGCTGCGCAGGACCGCTCTCCCCCACGCCTTCACGGATGAAGATATCGAAAAGTATAAGCAGGCCTGGTCGCAGCCCGGTGCCATGACTGCCATGCTCAACTGGTACCGTGCCGCGGCCCGCCATCGACCGCCGATCACAGATGCACTGCGGGTCCACGTTCCGACTATGATTTTATGGGGAGTAAAAGACTTCGCCCTCAGCCATCGTATGGCCCGCCCCAGCCTGGATTACTGTGCGAAGGGCAACTTGATATTTTTCCCTGAAGCCACCCACTGGGTCCAGCACGAAGAGCCGGATGTCGTGAACACCCACCTGTTGAGTTTTATTACCGGCTAATACTTGTCTCAAAAACACCCACAATGCCCGTCATTGCGAGTGGCGCCGAGCCTCAAACGGTGAGTGCGCCACGAAGCAATGACGAACTACTATTTTCGCCCAACCACCACCTGACTGCGCGCCCGCAGGGCCGAAACCTGCTGCCGCAGTTTCGCCAGCACGCTTTCCGTTCTCTCGATCCGCTCACGCTCGGCATGGACGTAGCGAATGTACGGCGTGACCCCGTCCCGCAGACGAGCGACCGCACCCTGCGCCTCGTTCCTGAACTGGGTGGTCAGCGATTCCAGTAATCTCGTCCGAAGATCCACCATCTTCTTCCTGAAACTATCCTTGGCCTGCTTGCGCTTATAGGGGATGACGAACAGGCCGAGGATCGCCATGGTCCCGGCCGCCAGAATGCCGGTAATGTCGAGGCTGGAGGATAACACCGCGGCGGTCACCAGGGCTCCCAGCCCCACCGCGCCCACCTCCAGCAGGGCGGTCTGGGCGACGGCCGTCTCGACGTGAGCGGCCAGCGCGCTGGCTTCCTTGTCCCGGTCGTACGTCTCGACGATGCGCTGGACGGTCTTGCCCATGCTGTCGATCAGCTCGCGCCGCCGCATCTCGCGCGGCTCGATCCCCTCCCCCACGATATGCTCCGCATGGAGCGCCTTGCGCCGCTGCACATACGTCAGCACGCGCTGCCATTCCTGCAGATCCTTTTGCACCAGCCAGTCGATCAGGCGCTGGACCTGCTCCTCGATCTGCTTCGGGACGTCGGCCAGCACCTTCTTCTCGAACTCGCCCCGGACCTTGTCGCCGCGCATCAACTCCTGGATGTTGGTCAGGCGCATCTTTGAATCGAAGAAATCCAGCCCGCGCTGCTCGAGCTTGTGCAGGATGTTTTCCACCTCTGCCAGCCGCGGCTGCAGTTCGTTCTGCAAGTCACGCTCATAATCCACGAGCGTGGTTTCCAAAGATGAAGCTGTCTGCAGGTCCTCTTTTAGTTCTTCCGATTGTGTCTTATTGACGCTCGCAGCCTGCGCCACGAGATGGTCCGCCACGCCCAGTGGATTGCCAAACTTCAATTGCAGCCGCGTGGCATCGTCGAGTGTGGAGTTGATGTACTGTTCGAGTGCCTCCACTCCGCTGGCGGCCCAAAGACGCTGGCGCTCTTCCGGGTCGGACTGGGAGAGGGCGCGCTGGGCCAGCCGCGCGGAGACCGGGAAGAACTCGGGGGTATCTCCCAGAATGAGGGTGGCATGCTTGAGGACAAAGGATCGTACTTCCTCGAGCGCCTGTTCACTCTCGATGATGTCCGCCTTGTTCAGCGCGAAGACGATCTTCTTACCCCAGGCCAGGATCCGCTCCAGGAACTGGCGCTCGCTCTCCGTCAGGGGATGATCGGCGGAAGTGGTGAACAGGACCAGGTCGCTGCGCGGCACGAATTCGTCGGTCAGGCGCTCGTGGTGGCGGATGACTGCATTCGTCCCCGGGGTATCGACAATGTTCAATTCCTTGAGCAGGGGCAATGGATAGGTATAGATGGCAAAATTCTCATCGACCACCTGCTCGGCGGTCTGCTCGCCCCATTTGACGAGGGTCACGCGTGACGTGGTGGGGGTCGCGCCCTCCTGCAGCACTTTCTCCCCGAGCAGCGCATTGACCAGCGCGCTCTTGCCCGCGTTGAACTCTCCCACCACGACGACCAGGAACAATTCATCCAGCTGCAGGATGGCATCCTGCAGGGT
>JBAVVF010000182.1:0-1821 GCA_049697155.1 Anaerolineales bacterium | reverse complement strand
TCCCTGCCGACAGCCCCGTTCCGCCCACGCCGGTTCTGCATCCCGGCACCCTGGAGCCTGTCACCCCGGATTTCCTGTCCGTGCTCTTCCCGATGGACCTGATCCTGCAGGAGATCAGCACGGAACGCTACATCGAGATTCCCGAGGAAGTGCTCGAGATCTACAAACTGTACCGGCCCACACCGCTCATCCGGGCCCGGCGTCTGGAGAAGGCGCTCGGTACGCCGGCGCACATCTACTACAAATACGAAGGTGTTTCCCCGGCCGGCAGCCACAAACCCAATACTGCCATCGCCCAGGCCTACTATAACAAGAAGGCCGGCACAAAAGCCATGACCACCGAGACCGGCGCGGGGCAGTGGGGATCGGCCCTGGCCTTCGCCTGCCATGCCTTCGACCTCGAGCTGGAGGTGTACATGGTCAAGGTCTCCTACCAGCAGAAGCCCTATCGCCGCAACCTGATGGAAACTTACGGCTCGAAGGTCTACGCCAGCCCAACCGACCGGACGGAGTATGGACGTTCCGTCCTGGCCGCCAATGGCAATAACCCCGGCTCCCTCGGCATCGCCATTTCGGAAGCCGTCGAAGCTGCGGCCACCTCCAATGGCGCAAAGAAATACGGACTGGGCTCGGTTCTCAATCACGTGCTCCTGCACCAGACCGTCATTGGGGAGGAGTCGCTCAAACAGATGGACATGGCGGACGAATATCCCGATGTGGTCATCGGCTGCGTCGGCGGCGGCTCGAACTTCGCCGGGATCGCCTTCCCGTTCCTGCGCGAGAACCTCAAGAACGGCAGGCGGACGCGCCTGCTGGCTGTCGAACCGACCGCCACGCCCACCCTGACCAGGGGCGTTTACACCTTCGACTACGGCGATACGGCCAAGATGGCTCCCGTCGTCAAAATGCATACACTCGGTCATGGGTTCATCCCGCCCAGCATCCACGCCGGGGGCTTGCGCTATCACGGCATGGCGCCGTCTATTTGCGCCCTGTACGATGCCGGTCACCTCGAAGCTATTGCCGTCAAACAGCTCGCGACCTTTGAGGCTGCGATTCAGTTTGCCCGCACGGAGGGGATCGTCCCGGCCCCCGAGTCGGCCCATGCGATCCGCGCCGCGATCGATGAGGCGCTGGATGCCAGGGCCAAGGGCGAGAAGCGCGTGATCCTGTTCAACCTTTCGGGTCATGGCAACTTCGATATGGCTTCGTACGAAGCTTATCTCAGTGGGAAATTGGAGGATTACGAATACCCAGATGAAGCGATCGCAGAGGCGATGAAGCAGCTGCCCCAGGTGCAGTTGCCGGCCTGATTTCGGCGGAAACAAAAACACTCACCTGCCGTTCAAGTGAGTGTTTTTGTTTCAATTTATTCTACGCCGGTGTCTTGTAGCGGAAGCGATACTTGTCCAGGATCGCTTTGAGGGCCGCCTTATTCTCCTGATCGATGTTCACAAACTCGAACCCAATGTTATAGTATTGCGGGTTTTTCTCCGGCCGGCACCAGGCCACGCGGGCAGCAATCGTGGCGCGCCGGGCAGGGAATTGGGGGGTCTCGGGAAAACCAATGGCCAGCATGACCTGCGAGTCGACTTCCATCGCTTTTTTGCCAATCAGCATGGCGCCTTTCATGCTCAGGTCCCCGAGGTGCCCCAATAAAAGATTCTTCTGGCAATCATAGACAGGTGTGAATGCTATCAATTTCTTGCGTTCGTTTTTTCTCTGTTCGTCCATGAATGACTCCTCTGGCGCTTTCCACGCGCCTGCCTTACTTTTCTCCTGCGATAAATCTATTTTGTCATTCTCTAAAGTTAAGGCACC
>JBAVVF010000181.1:0-1724 GCA_049697155.1 Anaerolineales bacterium | reverse complement strand
TCTTTGTGGAGACCCCGGCCGAGCGTGATGCACTGCTGTCCCAAAAATACCTGGAGGGCTGGCACGTGGAGATCCAGCCGCTGATCTTCTCGCACAGTCCCTCGGCCTTCGACGCCCAGATCGCATTTACCCTGAAGGCGTATCGTGGTATAGATTGGGAAGTCCTTCAACACGAGCAGCGGCCCGCCTATGGAAACCCCAGCCGCGAAGCAGAAACTGCGCAGGAGGAATAATGTCATTCGATAAGCTGGTCGAAGCCATGATCAAGGAAGCCCAGGAACGCGGCGAGTTCGATAACCTGCCCGGCCGGGGAAAGCCGATCGACCTGACGGAGTACTTCGAGACGCCGGAAGACGTCCGGATTGCCCATTCGGTTCTGAAAAACGCAGGCATGACCCCGCGCGAAGTCGATTTGCTCAAGGAAATTGCGGAGTTGAAGCAGGCGCTGGAGGCCGGGCCCGAGGAGAAGAAAAAACAGGAAATCACAAGGCAGATCCGCCAAAAACAGGTCGAATTCAGCCTGATGATGGAACGGCAGAAGAGGGAGAGAAGGAAGTAAAAAGTGAGAAGTATAAGGTCACACTTCGTCGGCGGCTTTACAAATCGCCCCGTCCCTGCTATACTGCTTGGCGTTGAAGTTGACTTTGTCTGCCCAATTGGGCAGTTTGTTTGGAACAATCGCCGTGGTACGTAATAACCCTCGCGAGCAAGTCAGCGGGGGCTTATCGATTAAATAAGCCTTTAACCGCCATTGGCGGATAAATATTTTTTAAATTAGTGAGGATAAACATAGTAATATGAGTAAGCAAGGAAAATTGAAGATCATTCCCCTGGGTGGACTTGGGGAAGTGGGCAAGAATATGACAGCCTATGAGTTCAACAATCAGATCCTGGTTGTGGACGCAGGCATCATGTTCCCCCGTAACGATATGCTCGGGATCGATTACATCATTCCCGACTACGAATATTTGCGAAAGAAGGTGGACAAGGTCGTGGGGATCGTAATTACGCATGGACATGAAGACCACATCGGCGCCATTCACCATGTGCTGAACGACATCTCTGCTCCGGTCTACGCGACCCGCCTGACCCGCGGCCTGATCGAGGTCAAGTTGGCGCGCAACAACGGCAACGGAAATAAAGCCGATCTGCACACCGTGGAAGCCGGCAGCTCCGTCCAGATCGGTCCGTTCAAGGTGGAGTTCTTCCACATCTGTCACTCCATCCCCGATTCGGTGGGACTGGGAATCACGACGCCAGCCGGACTCGTCGTTCATATGAGCGACTTCAAGTTCGATCACACACCTGTGGACGGCTGGCCCACCGACTACGCCAAATTGGCCGAATTCTCGAAGCGCGGCGTCGACCTGCTGCTTTCCGATTCGACCAACGCCGAACGGCCCGGCTGGACTCCGTCTGAGATGGTGATCGGGCCGGCCTTCGACAAGGTCTTTACCGAGGCACCGGGCCGCGTCATCGTGGCGACGTTTGCCTCGCTGATCTCGCGCATCCAGCAGGTGGCCGAAGCCGCCGAAAAACACGGGCGGAAGATGGCCCTGGCGGGCACCAGCATGGTCGACAACGTCAAGATCGCGCGCAAGCTGGGCTATCTCAACATCTCCGATGAAGTCCTTATACCGCTCGAGCAGGCCCTGCAGATGCAGAATCACAAGGTCGTCCTGATGTGCACCGGCTCGCAGGGCGAACCCTCGTCCATCGTGGGG
>JBAVVF010000180.1:0-2375 GCA_049697155.1 Anaerolineales bacterium | reverse complement strand
GTCTCATGGAGCGCTTGTTACCTAAATCGATTCATGCTGTCACGGCCAGAGGCTTTGAGCTCAAGGTTGCTCTCTTTGTCCTCGCTTGTTCCATCAACTTCCTTTGGTAGCAACTTGGGTTAACTTAGTGCCGTGAAAATCCAGCCGCGGATTTCGCGAATTCCTTTAAGTCTTCTGTGAAAATCCGTGTAATCCGTGGCTAAGTTAGAGTCTTCAATGTCAGTCTATCTTCACGATATCCCTCTCCCCGAAGCAAAGGCGCGTTTGCAGCAGGCCCTGCAGGACGCGGACCTGTGGCGCGTGCTCGGAACCGAAACGATCCCGCTCGATGAAAACGCGCTCGGGCGCGTGACGGCCGAGGCGATCTGGGCGAAAATTTCCTCGCCGCACTACCATGCCTCCGCCATGGATGGATTCGCCGTCCGCGCCGCGGCCACGAACACTGCGCTGCCGTCGCAGCCGGTCACGCTCCGGATCGAAGCGGAGGCGGCCTACGTGGATACGGGCGATCCCTTGCCCGAGTGGGCCAACGCGGTCATTCCCATTGAGAACGTTGAATCAATCGATTGGGATGGAAACATCACCACGGAGATTCGTTCTCCGGCCTCTATCCGCATCCGCGCCTCGGTCGCGCCGTGGAGTCACGTCCGTCCGCTGGGGGAGGACATTGTCGCGACCCAGCTGGTCATCCCGGCCGGCCATGTTTTGCGGCCCGTCGACCTGGGCGCCATCGCCGCGGCCGGCCACCAGCAAATCAGCGTGGCGCGCAAGCCGAAGGTCGCGATCCTGCCGACGGGGAGCGAGCTCGTTCCACTGGGCAGCAAACTCAAGCCGGGCGATATCCTCGAGTACAACTCGCTGGTGATCGCGGCGCAGGTCCGGTCGATGGGCGGCGAACCGACCCGTTATCCCATCCTCAGGGATGACTTTGATTTGATTTGCGAACGCGTCCAGGCAGCCGCTCAGGATCACGATCTGATTTTGCTGAATGCGGGTTCCTCCGCCGGTGCCGAGGATTTCTCGGCAAAGGTTGTTGAGAAGCTGGGACAGCTCCTGGTGCACGGGGTGGCGGTGAGACCGGGGCATCCGGTGATATTGGGGTTGATACATCGAAAATCAAACATCGAAAAGCGTACGTCGAATGAGGAGCTTGCTTCGGGGAAGAGCGCCCCTCGCAACGACATGATTCCGATTGTGGGTGTTCCCGGTTATCCTGTTTCCGCCGCCCTGACCGTCGATATCTTCGTCGAGCCATTGATCGCAAAATGGCTGGGCCGCAAACCCAATGAACTGCCAACCGAAACCGCGACACTGACGCGTAAGATCGTTTCCCCGCCGGGCGATGATGACTTCGTGCGGGTCGCGGTCGGGAAGGTGGGGGATAAACTTCTCGCCGCGCCGCTCGCGCGCGGAGCCGGGGTCATCACGTCGCTGGTGCAGGCTGACGGTCTGGCCCTGATCCCGCGCGGCGTCCAGGGGCTGGAGGCGGGCGCGCAGGTAGAAGTCCGTCTGTATCGCAGCAAGGCCGAAATCGCGCGGACCATTTTTTGCATCGGCTCGCACGATCTCACGCTGGACCTTATGTCGCAGTTTCTGGCTGAACGTGATCGCAGGCTTGCATCCGCCAATGTTGGCTCGCAGGGCGGGCTGATCGCGCTCCGGCGCGGGGAAGCGCATCTGGCCGGTTCGCACCTTCTGAACCCGGAAACAGGCGAATACAACATTTCATACATCCGCCAGTACATGCCGGGTATTCCGGTCAGGGTGGTGGCGCTTGTTGGAAGGGAGCAGGGGTTGATGGTGAAGCGGGAAAACCCAAAGGGAGTGAAACGTCTGGACGACCTCACCCGGCCCGAGGTCCGGTTTGTGAACCGGCAGCGCGGCGCGGGCACGCGTGTTCTGCTCGACTATCATTTGAATTTGATGACAATCACTCCCGAGCGCATTGTCGGCTATACACAAGAAGAGTATACTCATCTCGGAGTTGCAGCCGCCATTGCGTCCGGTCGAGCCGATTGCGGGCTGGGAATCGCCGCCGCGGCGCAGGCATTAGACCTGGATTTCATCCCACTCTTTCAGGAACGGTATGACCTGGTTATCCCGAAGCAATTTGCGGAAAGCGACCTGCTTACACCGCTTTTCGAACTTTTGGCTGATCGCCGCTTTCGGGAAGCTGTAGCACAATTGAAAGGATATGACGTGTCCGTGATGGGCACAACCATTTTGGAGGATTAGATGACCGAAGCGCTCATCATCGACGATAATCGTTCCACCGCCGACGCTCTCAATCAGATGCTCGGTGTTCTGGGGTTCAGGGCCCGTGTGGCGTATGGCTCAAGCGCCGCGATGACGATCCTGGGAAGCGGCTTTACGCC
>JBAVVF010000179.1:0-3806 GCA_049697155.1 Anaerolineales bacterium | reverse complement strand
TCGTCATGGGCGCCGTTGCGGGTGAAGATGCGGTCCACGAGCCCAATCCGGGCTGAATCGGCCGGGACGAAGGACCAGATCTGGGCCATCAGGACGATCAAGGCCGTTTGCCGCAGATAGGTTGATTTCCCGGACATGTTCGGACCGGTGATGACCCGCACGATCTCGCCCGTTTCGAAGATGACATCGTTGGGAATGTAGCGCTTGCCGTGCAGCGACTGCTCCACGACCGGATGCCGGCCTTCATGAACCTCCAGTTCGCTCCCCGCGTGGACCTCGGGCCGGACATAGCCTCCGAGGGCCGCCGTCTCCGCCAGGGCGGAGAGCACATCCAAAGTGGCCAGCGCGCGCGCGATCTGCAGGAGCCTGGACGCAGACTTGCTGATGAGCGCGCAGATTTCCCTGAACAGGCGCAGCTCAATCTCACGGATGCGTTCCTCGGCATTCAGAACCAGCGTCTCATACTCTTTCATTTCGGGCGTGATGAATCGCTCGGCGTTGACGAGCGTCTGCTTGCGGATGTAGTTCGAGGGCGCTTTATCCGCCGCGCCGCGCGAGATCTCGATGTAGTAGCCGAAGACTTTGTTGTAGCCGACCTTCAGCGTCTTGAGACCGCTTCGTTCGCGCTCCACCGCTTCGAGGTTCGCGATCCAGTCCCGGGCGTGCTTCGAGGCCTCGATAACCGAATCAAGCTCTTCTGAATGACCGGGCCGGATGATGCCCGTATTTTGGAGAGTTGCAGGTGGGTCATCGTCGATGGCGGCCTGCAGCAGCGACAGCTCATCACTGGCCAGCTCCAGCGTTGGCAGGATGGATGTTTGCTGCTCGCCGATCACGCCGATAACGTTTGGCAGACGGGCCAGGGTCTCGCGCATCGCGACCAGGTCACGCGGCTGTGCATATCCCGCCAGTACGCGGTTGACCAGGCGTTCCAGGTCCGCCAGCGGCTTGAGCGCGGCGCGCAGCTCGGCGCGTTTCATGCCGTCGTCGAAGAAGTATTGAACCCCATTCTGCCTGCGTTTGATCCTGTCCACGTTGAGGAGCGGCTGGCTGACCCATTGATGGATCATGCGTTTTCCCATCGGGGTAACCGTCTGATCCAGCGTGCCAAGCAGGGAACCTTTGCGCTCGCCGCGCAGGGTTTCGTCTAGCTCCAGGTTGCGGCGCGTCGGGGCGTCCAGGGTCATGAACTCATTCAGGCTGTAGGCCCGCAGGCTGCTCAGCAGCGACAGCGAGTCGGGTTGCGTATCTTTCAGGTATTGGAGGATGGCACCGGCCGCCCGCATCGACAGGCTCTGACCTTTGATGCCAAACCCCTCCAGCGTGGAGGCTTTGAAATGCGCAAGCAGGGTTTCCTCACACTTGCCCGGCTCGAATCGCCAGGCCGGGTAGGAGGTCTTATGACCCTGTATGCCGTCATTCAAGTTCTGATTATCGGGATACAAAATTTCGGCGGGATGCAGGCGTGTCAGCTCGGCGCGCAGGGACTCGAGGGGCAGCTCGGTGACCGCAAATTCCCCGGTGGTGATGTCCGCGTAGGAGACGGAAGCAGCTTTCTCGTCCAGAACGACTGCAGTGAGATAGTTGTTCGAATCTCCGGGCAGCAGGGCCGGCTCGGTCACGGTCCCGGGCGTGACGACCCGGGTCACCTTGCGGGGGAAGATCCCTTTTACAGGCGTCTCCCCGATCTGTTCACAAATGGCGACGTGGTAGCCCTTCTCGATCAGGCGTGCCAGATAATTTTCAACGGCGTGATAGGGAATTCCGGCCAGAGGCACGCGCGTACCTTTGCCCACCGCGCGCGATGTCAGGACGATGTCGAGCTCGCGGGCGGTCAGCTCGGCATCTTCATCGAAGGTCTCGTAGAAATCGCCGAGCCGAAAGAATAGAATGGTATTGGGATAATCGCGTTTGATATCCAGATATTGCTGGCGGGCAGGGGATACGTCGTCGGTGCTCATGAGTTCATTTTACTTTGGCAGTCTGTTTTTGTTCAAGGGAAAGGTCGATCTTTGTTCATCTGGAAATTGCATAGAACAATTGTACTATACCTGCCCGGCAGAAGGCTGCCGACAAAAACTCTGGCTGCAAATGACTTGGGCTATAATTCACCAGCAAACTTCTTCAGGAGTGAATCATGTATAAACTTGTTTTGGTCCGTCACGGACAAAGCACTTGGAATCTCGAAAACCGTTTTACAGGCTGGACAGATGTCGGCCTGACCGATCTGGGTGTGCAGGAGGGGCACGAGGCCGGCAAGCTGCTGGTGGAGGGCGGGTATGTGTTTGACGTGGCATACACATCTGTGCTGCGCCGCGCCATTCAGACCCTTTGGATTGTTCTGCAGGAAATGAACCTGGAGTGGATTCCCGTTACGAATGCCTGGCAGCTCAACGAGCGCCACTATGGGGCATTGCAGGGATTGAATAAAGCCGAGACGGCCCAGAAGTTCGGCGAAGCCCAGGTGAAGATCTGGCGGCGCAGTTACGATGTCCCGCCCCCGGTCCTGGAACTGGATGATGAACGCCATCCCAGGTTCGACCCGCGCTACGCGTCGCTGACGCCCGAACAGCTGCCGGCCACTGAATCGCTCAAGATTACGCTTGACCGCGTCCTGCCTTACTGGCACTTGACACTCGCTCCGATGATCAAGTCGGGCAAGCGCGTGATCATCGGAGCTCATGGAAACAGCATTCGCGCCCTGGTGAAATACCTTGATAATGTTTCGGAGGCCGATATTACCGAATTGAACATTCCGACCGGGCTTCCGCTTGTCTACGAGCTGGATGAGAATTTGAAGCCGATCAAGAGTTACTATCTAGGCGACCCTGAAGAGGCAGCGAAGAAAGCCGCGGCGGTTGCCAATCAGGCCAAAGTAAAGTAAAGATTTTTATTGCAAAGGACACAGAGAATATTCTTTGTGCCCTTTGTGTTTAAAGAAGTAGACTCATCCCATGTCACTCCACCCCGATTTCATCAACGAGCTTCGCAAACGCTTCACAGGCGACATTCGCCTCGACCTGGCAGCGCGTCTTCTCTACAGCACAGATGCCTCCATCTATCAAATGGAGCCTCTGGGGGTTGCGCTTCCGAAGAACCACGAGGATTTACAGTCTGTAGTAGAGCTGGCTGCGAAATACAAGGTTCCCATTTTGCCGCGCGGGGCCGGCTCGAGCCTGGCCGGACAGGCCGTTGGTCATGCGCTGATCCTGGACTGCTCGCGCTGGCTGGACTCGCTGATCGAGATCGATCCGGAAGCCCGAACCGCGACCGTGGAGCCCGGACTCATCCTGGCCAGGCTGAACCTGGCTGCCGCGAAACATGGCTTGATGTTCGGTCCCGACCCGGCCTCGGCCTAGCGCGCCACGCTGTGTGGAGTCATTGCGAACAATGCAACTGGTGCGCACTCCCTTTTATACGGCATGGCTGCCGATCATTTGCTTTCCGCCGATGTGATTTTGTCAGATGGAAGCCTGGCTGCGCTGGGAGAAGCCGGCACGCCGGGCAATCCGCTGTATTCCAGCCTCTATTCGGCGGCTGTGGAGATCCGCGCAAAGTACGCCGGTGCCATGCAAACGAATTGGCCAACCACCTGGCGCAACTCGGCCGGCTATCGCCTGAACTATCTGCTGCCGTGGTCGCCTTCCAGGCCCTCTCAATGGGAGGGGGAATATCCCGCGGTCGATCCCCTGCAGGTCAACCTTGCTCCGTTGATGGCAGGCAGCGAAGGGACTCTGGCGGTCATCCGGCGTGCAAAGATCAACCTGGTTTCAAAGCCGAAACATACGATCCTTGCGGTTCTGGCC
>JBAVVF010000178.1:0-2866 GCA_049697155.1 Anaerolineales bacterium | reverse complement strand
ATTGACCCCAATGTCCTGCTGAAAATCAACGGAAAGGTGTATAGTTTTCACAAAAATGGAGAGGACAGAATGAAGGTAAAAAAGCCGTATTATTTGTTTGTATTGTACTTTGTGATTTCAGTTGCATGTAATGCCCTGAGCGGCCCGCCGGCCAGCGATATCCCGCCGACCGATGAAATTCCGCAGGTGGAGACAGCCACAAAAGTACCTCCTCCGGTTGCAAGCGGGAATGGACCGGGCGGATTTTTGGCAGAAGCCACCTCGGCGGACAGCGTAAAGTTAACCTGGCAGGCAGTCGAGGGTGCCGTGTCCTACCACATTGCGGTGACCACAGACGATGGTCCGGTCTTAACTGTCACCGACTTGCCAGCCTCTGCTACCGGGTATGAAGACTTTCTCGCAGCCCCGGATAGCCAGCTGACCTATGTTGTGGAGGCCGTAGGCGAGTCCGCGTCCATTGGACAGTCGGTGGTGAATGTAAGCACTCCGGCCCGTCAGGCGAATCCGCTTCAGGTGCTGGTCGAGTTCGATACCGCTGCAGCGGTCAGCCAGAAGATCGGACCCGCGGGCGGCAGCATTTCGATCGTGGATTCATCCGGCGTATCGTATGAGCTGTCCATTCCACCCAATGCGCTCGAGCAGGAGACCGACATCCGCCTGATCCCGGTCGCTGATCTCTCCGAATGGCCGCTGGATGGAGAGATGATTGGTGCGATCGGTATCGAACCTGAAGGATTGGCGCTGAATGTACCCGCCGTCCTGACCATCACACCGCCTTCCGCAGCTGCTGCGGATGGTTTTGCAACGGTCGGGTTTTCGTTTGAAGGCTACGGGGCTGAATTTTCGCTGCGGCCGGTAGACGATTCTGCGCCGGGAACCAGCTACATTCCAAAAGGGTCCGGACACTTTGCCAGCCCGCAGGCTCAATCTTTCCAGGAAGCGGTCCGGCAATGGTTATCAGAATTTCGTCCGACAGGTGCAGGCAATGGCACTCCGCCGCAGATCGAAGAACTGGCAAAGAATAATCCTCCCTCGGATGCCGGGGCCGCTTTCGACCAAAAAGAGGCTGCCTCTCTGGCAAATGAAGATGATCTCACGCCTCTGCCCAAGATTGAATGGCTGACAAGATACAACACATTTCATCGCAGAATCCAGGAGGTTACCGAGTGTCATGAGCTCATGGACGCCATTAATTTTCTGCAGGAAGCGCGTGAGCTAAAAGACGGTGGAACGGATCAGAGTATTAGGATTGGGCAGGATGAACAAGCGATGGTTGAAGTGCTTGTAACGACCAAGGATGTGCTCGATAGCGCAGGTGAGGAGTGCAGGGAAAAGAAAAAGGAGGACGGCAAATTTACAAACGCACCCTGTGGACTCCAGTTGATCAGGAACATTGCCGCCGGCGCCTCCCCCTTTTATAAGGAATTACAGACTCGCATGCTTGAAACATTCGGCACGGATGTGCTTGTCGATGCCCAGGCAAAGATGCGGAAATGCAAGCCGGGTTATTCCATGGCTGGTGGAGGGCCGGGTCTGAGTGTAAATGATCAGGTTTGTGACATCACCCAGGAGTTTTCGGTTCGTGGCTCCGTTTACGGAGGCGAAATCACGATCATCTTTACGCCAAATGCAGCTGCCGATGGGGAATTGCCCGGCGGCGGAGAATATACTTACTCTGGGTTTGGAGCAGGTGCGACCGCCGATGGCAAAGGCAGTTTTACCATGCTGGGGAAACTTGGTTCCCCGGTGATTCTCAAGGCAAGTGGACCAGGCGAGGTGCATAATTCCCTGGGGACTGCTGGTGGAAGCGGCGAGGAAAACTATATGTTGACCCCGATGGAGTATGCCTGCGCGGGCGGTTAAAGCCGGTTGATAAGGATGGATAGAAGGATGTTGGTCGCGCTCATGCGGCCGGCATCCTTTTTGGTTACACCTTACGATCGGGTATTTTGCTCATCGCATACTCCGCCAGCGCGGTGATCGTCAGCGACGGGTTGACGCCGGGATTGGCGGGCATGATCGAGCCATCGACAATGTACAATCCCGGATAATTGTGCACTTCGAAGTTCTCGTTCACCACGCCTTCTTCGGTGTCTTTCCCGATCGGTGCGCCGCCCAGGATGTGGGCCGTTGTCGGTAAACCCAGCAGGTTCTCGCCGAGCGAGCCGAGCGCCACACCGTTCGTACGCCGTGCGAAGTCGCGCGTCAGCTCGTGCGAGCCTTTGACCTGGGCGTGGATCTCGTAACCGGGTTCGTTCTCGGCCACCAGCCCGCGCCGGAACAGCGTGAAACCGCTGCGCCCGATGCGGAAGCGCATCCGGTTGTCGGCGTGCTGCATAACGAGCAGGATGGTCACGTTGTGGGCCCAGCCCGGCAGGATCAGCGCCTTCGCAAAATCCATGGGATGGCTCAACGCCCAGCCGAGGAACTTCAACAGGCGGGCCGGAACGCTGACGTCCGTGTCGATCAGCGGCGCGGCCAGGAAGCGCATCAGCGACGACCCGTCCGGATAGCGGACCGGCTCGACGCGCGTGATCTCGTCATGGTTGTAGATGGACGAAATGGCGACGCCCTGTGAATAATTGATATCGGACTTGCGAGCCACGCTTCCCAGCAGCGCCTCCGAGTTGGTCCTGACCATGTGGCCGAGTCGCCCCGACAGCTTCGGCAGGGAGCGCTTCACGTCGCGCAGGTTGAGGAGCAGTTTCAGCGTCCCCATCACGCCGCCTGCGAAAATCACGCTGTTTGCATACACATTCTGCTTGCGCTTGATGGGAGACGTCGATGACTGGTAGGTGACCGCATAGCGTGCTGTTCTAACCGTGGAGGGTTGGCCGGGGATCGTCCATTGTGGATAGTCCATGCC
>JBAVVF010000177.1:0-4241 GCA_049697155.1 Anaerolineales bacterium | reverse complement strand
GGGTTATATATAGATACATACCCAGCAGAACCCAGGCGAGGATCCCTGCCAGGCGTGCAACCCGCAGTACGCTGTCACTGCTAAAATAGGTTCCCAGGAACCCGGTCCGTTTTTCCGTTGACTGATTCATGTTTACTCCAAATGACAGGTTCTCCGTTCACTCCTCGGGCCCCCATTCTACATGAAATCTGGAACAATTATGCCCCGCAGGACGTTCAGGTCTCTAAGACCGCGCCTGGCATGAGGCGCCGGGATATCTCCCTGTGAGGATATTGTTTATTCACCCAAAAAGGAAAGGAACTATGAAAACAAAATTTACAGGTATTGTTCCATTTCTCGCGATCGTTCTGAGCGCGCTGCTTTTCGCCTCGTGCGGACCGGTCACCCCGCTGGCGACCGAAACCCCCACTGCCACGGAGACGCCATCACCGGTTCCCTTCACCGAGACGCCGACCCCGGCCTGCCCTCCGGAGGAATGGCCGTGCCCCAGCGACAGCCTGACCCTGACGGCGGTCATGGGAGCCACGCTGGACGCCATCCCCAGCAACACGCCTCCGGCCAGGGTGACCATCGTTCCCTCCGCCGGAGACCTGGGCTGGGGTGCGGTCTATGGGCGGATCATCGACGGGGCCAGCCTCCTTCCGCTCGAAGGCGCGAGCGTCCGCTGCGAACATGTTTCGTATACTTCCTCCTATCCTTGTCAGGGAACCGCCATCACCAACGCCGATGGACTCTATTCCTTTGTTCCGGTCTTTTTCCGTGATACCGACCGGATCACATTGTTCGTGGATGCGCCAGGCTACATTCCCTTGCAGTTCGAGCAATCCTTCTTTACGCGCCCCGAGTTCCAGGCCGACCTGGGCCTGTTCCCGGCAGGCGGCACCCCGGGCTTGACCTCCTTCCCGATGTGCACGCCTCCGGCTTGTCCGGGCGGGACCCTGGATTGCGGCTCGCCGGATGGATGTCCGGGCGGCTGCGGCACGATCTGCCTGACCGCGACCCCAAGCCCAAAGCCATAACTTGTCCAAAACCTCCCCAAATCGCTGGATTTGGGGAGGTTCGCGCGGGGGCAAACGCTTTCGATAGGTGTTTAGGCTTGTGTGACATGTAATTTGCAAGAGCGTACTTTTGTCATGGTTTGGATTTTTCAGTGTAAAATATAATGGAACAAAGAGGATTTTCCTGGCAGGGATTGTCGCAGTGTCCCGGCCATAGGATTCATTGTGCAGTTCGAATACACCTCCTATATTCTCCCTTTGCTGATCGCGGGAGCCAGCTCAATTTGGGTGGCATACTATGCCTGGTCCCACCGCGCAGTGTCGGGGGCCTTTGCTCTAACCTTCCTGGCCCTGGCAGCCGGTATCTGGACAGTTGGCTACGCTTTGGAGATTGCCGGAGCAGACCTGGACGCCAAGGTGCTCTGGTCCAAAATTCAATATTTTGGTATCACTACGGTTCCCCTGCTATGGCTGGTTTTTTGCTATAACTACTTCAATCAAAACAGGCAGCTTCCCTGGCGGATACTTGTTGCACTGTGGATAGTGCCTCTGATTACACTCCTGCTGGTCTTTACGACAGAAGCGCATGGCCTGGTCTGGAGTGGATACCGTATCAGCCGAACAGGGGATTTTTCATGCCTGAAAGTCGACCACGGGTTCTGGTTTTGGGTCTATTGGATCTATTCCCAACTGCTGGTGCTGGCCGGTACATATTTCATCATCAGGCTGATACGCCATAAGCATGGGTTATATCGAGGGCAAATTACAGCCCTGGTTGCCGCTGCCACTACACCCTGGGTGGGCAATTTGCTTTATATCACCAAGTTGACGGCAAAGTTGGGTTTGCCAGCAGACCTTGACCCGACTTCGTTCGGTTTTGCTGTGGCGGTCATTTTCATGGCCTGGGGCATCTTCCGCTTTCAATTGATCAACCTGGTGCCTCTGGCGCGCGACGCTCTGGTCGAAGCTATGGACACCGGCATGATGGTCATCGACGCGCAGGGCCGGGTCGCGGATATCAATCCCGCCGCGGCGAACATGATCGGCCAGCCGATCGATGCAGTTCTGAACAAGCCGGCCGCGGAGGTGTTGAGCCGCTGGCCGCATCTGACCCAGAAATATGCGAGCGTCCAGGAAGCCCTTGATGAAATTGCCTTCGGGGAGGGAGACGCTCAGCGCTGGATTGAACTGGGTTTGTCGCCGCTGCGCAGCAAGGATCAGGCCGTCATCGGAAGAATCGTCACATTGCGCGATGTCACGGTCAGAAGGCAAGCGGGGGAACGGCTGCGCGAGCTGTATCGGGCCGTGGAAGCCAGCCCGGTCTCCATTGTCATCACAGACCTGGATGGGCGAATTCAATATGTAAATCCGAAATACAGCGCGGTGAGCGGGTATAGCCTGCCGGAAGTAAAAAACTCGAGGATTGTCAATGCGGATGAAACCCTGCCCGAGTCGCAGCGTCAGCTCTGGGACACCATTACCTCGGGGCGCGAGTGGCATGGTGAAATCTGCAATCGGAAAAAGAGCGGGGAACTTTACTGGGAAAACGCCTCCATCTCACCCATCCTGGATGCAGGCGGGCAGATCACCAACTACGTGGTCGTCAAAGAGGACATCACCGAGCGCCGCCGGATGCAGGAACAGCTCCAGGTCAAGAACAAATACCTGTCCATTCTGCATGACATTACCCTCGACCTGCTCAACCGGCGCGAGCTGAACGATCTGCTCCAGGCCATCGTCAACCATGCCGCCGACCTGCTGCATGCCCCGCTGGGCGAGATCATGCTCAAGGAAGGCGAGACGCTGGTCGTGTACTCGTTCACCTCCAACCAGGAGTTCCTGTCGGTGGACCGCGTCGGCCGCGAGACGGCCAAACTGGCCTGGCAGGCCCATGACACCGGAAAGCCGGCCATCCTGGAGGATTATTCCATGTGGGATGAGCGCCGGCCGATCTACGACCGGGTCCGGCCGCGGGCCGTCGTCGATATCCCGGTCATGGTCGAGGGTCGCTGTGTCGCCGTGATCGGCATGGGACGTACCGAGCCCGGCCAGATCTTCACGCCCGAAGAGATCGAAACGGGGATCCTGTTCTCCCGGCTGGTGGGCCTGGTGCTCGACAGCGCCAACCTGTACGCTTCGGCCATGCGCGAGGTCAATGAACGCAAGATGACGGAGTTCCTGCTTCAGGAAAGTGAGGCTCGCTACCGTCAGATCGTGGAAAGCGCCGATGAGCTCATTTCGCGGACGGACGTGGAAGGAAATATCACGTACGTGAACCCGACCAGCCTGCGGCTGTTTGGGTTTGAAAAGATCGAAGAGATCATTGGAAGGAATTACACAGAATTCATCGCGCCGGCCTGGCGCGCCCGGGCCCGGCGTTTCTATGTCCGCCAATTCCTGCGCCAGGAACCGAACTCGTACTTTGAGTTTCCCGTCATCACCGGGGACGGACACGAATGCTGGCTGGGACAGAACGTGCAGGTCATCCGGGACGGCAATCTGATCATCGGCTTCCAGGCGGTGGCGCGCGACATCACGACCATCAAGCACGCCCAGGAAGCCTTGTCGCTGGCCAGGGATCAGGCTCAGGAGGCCAGTCACTTCAAAGGTGATCTGCTGGCCAGGGTCAGCCATGAACTGCGTACGCCCTTGTCCGGCGTTTTGGGATACTCTGAACTGCTGCGCGATCAGGCCCTGGGTCCCCTGTCGAAGGAACAGAAACAGGCCGTGGATACCATCTTCGAGAGTACCGAGTTCCTGGCGGCCCTGATCAATGATCTCATGGACCAGGCCCAGATCGAGGCCAAGAAACTGGTCCTGCATTTCGGTGAATGTTCCCCGGCTAAAATCCTGCGAGAGCTGGAAGAGATGATGACGGTCCTGGCCCAGAAAAGAGGGCTGGTCCTGCGGACAAGCATTGAGCCCGATGTGCCCGGCGTGCTGTACAGTGATGCGCAGCGCCTGCGCCAGATCCTGATCAATCTGGTCGCGAATGCCCTCAAGTTCACGAAGCAGGGCGAGGTGCGTGTGCGGATGTTCCAGCCGGACCCGGCCCACTGGGCGATGGAGATTTCGGATACAGGGATTGGTGTGCCCAGGGAAGCCCAGGCGCTCATTTTCGAACCTTTCCAGAAGGCGAAAAGCTCCCTGACCACGGATAATCGCGGCATCGGCCTGGGATTGTCCATCACCAAGCAGCTGGTCGAACTGCTGGACGGTCAAATTACGCTGACCAGTGAGGTC
>JBAVVF010000176.1:0-5833 GCA_049697155.1 Anaerolineales bacterium | reverse complement strand
GAAATAGACGACGTGAAAGCTGGCGATGACTCCCGCAAAGGCTGAGAGCAAGCCGATCAGCATAAAGGCCTGCACCCGGACGCGCTTCGTATTGACCCCCATCAGTTCGGCACTATTAGCGTTGTCGCCGATCAAATAGATGTGCGCGCCAAATTTATGGCGGTTGAGTAATATCCAGCCAAGAATGGCAATCACGACCAGCCAGATCATCTGCGTGGGGAAAGAGCCGCCAATTTTCCCAACCAGAGCCGAATGGAGAAAAGACTCTTTGACGTAGCTCAGGGTGCCGCTTTTGCCCTGCGAAAGGACCAGCACCGCGCCCCGCCAGAAGAATTGCGTACCGATGGTCGCAACCAGCGAAGGTATCCCAAACTTGACAATGATGAAACCGTTCAGCCATCCGATCGCAGTTCCGGCCAGGAGCGCGGCCATAAAGGCCAACACGACCCTCAGGGATGCGCTTGTGATGCCTGGGGTGGCTCCATAGGTCAGCAGAAATGCGACCATGCCCATTGCCATAATGGATGGAAACGAAAGATCCATTTCACCTGCGATGACCAGCATTGTCAGCGGGATGGCCATGATGGCAAAGAACGGGACGGTCGACATGAAGGCATTGTAGATCTGAGGTTTCAGGAAGGTCGTGGGCGCCGAGATAATAAAGATGATCCACAGGCCAAAGAAGACCGCCAGGATGCCAAGCTGAGGACCGTGTGTACGGGCAAACCTTCCCAGGCTGAAAGCTTTCCTGTTCGCTCGACCGGCCCCGTGTGTCACTTCATCGGTGTGAGAACTCATCGTATCCATCCTTTGGTTTAGTCGAGGCTGCCAGTCTCTGCAACTCGGATCATTTTTTCCATCAGCGCGTCCAGGCTGATGTCTTTGGTTAAAAACTCACCTGCGATCCGGCCGCGGTCTATCACCACGATCCGATCGGAGGCGTTATAAACATGGACCACATTGTGATCGATGAAAATCGCTGATTTGCCCGCTCTTTTGATATCGCGCACGAACGTGATGAGCCTGGCAGTTTCCTTGAGCGAAAGACCCATGGTGGGCTCATCGAGGATGATGATTTCCGCATCGAAATAGAGGGCACGTACGATGGCAACGCCTTGCTTTTCGCCGCCGGAGAAGTTTCGCACACGCGATTCCGGGTTGACAGCCAGGGAGGTGAACCCCATGGATTGATTCATCAGCCGGTACGTTTCGTCTCTCATTTTTGCAACGTCAAGGAACCCCCATCTGTTTGTGATCTCGCGCCCGAGGAAGATGTTCCGCCACAAGGTCTGCAATTCTGCCAGGGCACGTTCCTGGTAGACCGTTTCCACGCCTAACTGCCGGGCTTTGGGAACCGTGAGATGATCGACTTTCTGGCCATTGAAGAGAATCTCACCGGAACTGGGCGGATGGTAGCCGGTGATGATCTTGATCAGTGTCGATTTGCCGGCTCCGTTATCGCCCAAAAGACCAACGATCTCATTCCGCCCCAACCCGAAACTGATATTCTCGAGCGCCTGGACTTCCCCAAAAGATTTGGAGACGTTCCTAAGTTCTAGGCGATAGTCCATATGGTAATCTCCATGTAGGGTTTAATGAAGCGATTTTGTGAGAGCTCTCCGCGACCTCAGTAAAGCTGATCTCGAGAGTTTGCCTGCACCATTGGCGACAATAATAACACCTAAATTTTACGGCAATGAACAGGGCTAAGCAGTTCATCCACGGCAAGGCGGTCACAATAGATTTCGGAAAACATTGAAACCACTTAGCCCTGTCACAGGAATTCCCATGCGTTGATTTCACCAGGAAATCAAGCTCTGGAAATGCGAAATATTTTTTGCCTTAGCGGATCTGCTGCTCGACTAGGGGAGCCAGGATCTCGACATTATCCTTGTGGGCAAAGCCGGAACCTGTGTCGATGTTCAGTCCGGTGAAGGCGTAGTTGTGCGAGAGACAGATTTGCAGGATCGCCATGTATCCCTGCAGGAACTGCTGCTGGTCGATGACCAGATCGGTCCAGCCACCGCGGATCGCTTCGACGGTCGCGCCGGAAAGATCGAAGCCGGCTGCAAAGACGGCGTCGGGACCGAGACCGGCTGCCTCCAAATAGGCCTGCTGGGTTCCGGTCAGGTTGCCATGGTCCGTGACGATCAGCTTGATGTCCGGGTTGGCAGACATGACACCCACAAAGAGTGGTATCCCTGCAGAGGCGTCTGCATTTGTGGCATCATCAATTTCCTGATAGATGACTTCGACACCAGCCTCTTCAAGCGCATCCAGGATACCCTGCGTGCGCTCGCCGCGTCCGGCCTGTGCTACCAGTCCCCAAACGAAGGCCTTGTCTCCTGCCTGCAGCCCGGCACGCGCAGCTGCCTCCTTGCCCAGAGAAAAGCCGGCATTGTAGTTGATTGCCCCAACATAGCCAAAGCCGCTGGATCCGTATGTTTCCTGCAAACCAGGCAGTTGGACATTCATGCTGGTGACGATAATCCCGTTCGCCTCAGCTTCCTCAACCAGCGGGGCAAAGGCCTCGTTGCCGGGGTGGCCCATGACTGCGATTCCATCGGGGCTGGTTGCCATGGCTTCTGAAAACTGGGTGATCATCTTCTCCGGGTTCCAGTCAGACCAGACATATTCCACACTTGCGCCTGTGTCAGCCGCGGCTGCCAATGCACCATTGTAGACTACGGTTTCAAACGAGCCACCCGGGGCACCGCCGGGGAAAAAGACGATATTGGTATCGGAGCACCAGCCGCCTTCCTGCGCGGGAGCAGGACCTTCCGTTGTGGATGGTTCCGTTGCCACTGTTTCGGTGGTTTCTGTTTCCGTCTGTGCAGTGGGTTGCTGTTCTTCCGTGGCAGGGACGGGTGGGGGCGTACAAGCGGCCAGCACGATGGCTAACACGGACAATATAGCCACGATGCGCGCAACACGAGTGATCATTTCAATCTCCTTATTCGAAAGTTGTGAATCTTCAATTCTGACCGTTCGTTTCTGAGCGATGTCGATGTCTTCCCTACTAGCGCGCCTCCTTTCCCTGATTTGGTGTAGGTTTGCACTGAAATGGCATCATTTATGTATATTTCCGGGAACGTTCCCGTTATCGTTCACATGAGCAAAATCATCTTAGCAAAAATGGAAGCGCATGTCAAGAGGGTGCGCAAAAAGCCCTACTTGACAAACAGTCTTAGATTTGCTATTATGTTATCGTTCCCGATAACGATAACGGAAAATTGAAGAAACGATACCCAATCTTATGAATCTGAACAAACGCCCCACGATCAAAGAGGTTGCGAAGGTTGCCGGGGTCTCCACCCAGACGGTCTCCAGAGTTATTAATGAACGCCCTGATGTTGCCCCGGAGACCCGTGAACGGATTTTGACGACGATCGATGAGCTGGGGTACCAGCCCAGTGCCCTGGCCCGCAGCCTGATCCAGCAGCGCAGCTATACCCTGGGCGTTGTCACTGCCGGATTGAGACATACTGGACCCTCGCGGACATTGAATGGCATCGCTTCCGCTGCCGAAGAGGCGGGCTATTCGCTGCTGTTAAAAGAGCTGCCTCGCTATGATGCCGAGGATGTGATGCCGATATTTCAGGCTCTGCTTTCCCACCATGTGGATGGAATCATTTGGGCGGTGCCGCAAGTCGGGGAGAACCGGAACTGGGTCGATCAGCAGTCATTGGATTTGAAGGACCCGATTGTCTACCTGGCAATGGAGCCAAAGAAGGACATCTCCACCGTCTCCATTGACAATTATCTGGGCGGGCGGATGGCCATGTCCCACCTGCTGGAGCAGGGCTACCGACATATTGCGCATATCTCCGGGCCGCTTGACTGGTGGGAAGCACGTCAGCGCATTGCGGCCTGGAAGGATGCTTTGCAGGAGTCTGGACTGGAGGCGCGCGATGAGTACTGGGCCGAGGGGAATTGGTCTTCGGCGAGCGCATCTCAAGCGGTCGAAAGGCTTTTTGAGCGGTATCCCGATATGGATTCCATATTTGTTGGGAACGATCAAATGGCGCTGGCCGTGATCCAGTCCGCGTGCCAGAGAGGTTTGAAAATCCCGGAAGATCTCGGAATAGTCGGTTTTGATAATATCCCTGAATCGGCCTTTTTTTATCCACCGCTTACAACGATGCAGCAGGATCAGCAGCTGCTGGGCAAGGTTGCTGTGGAGGAGACAATCAAGATGATCGAATCGGGCAGGCAGGGGAGCGTTCCTGTTGAACCGGCATCCCTCATGCTTGCACCTACAATCGTTGTCCGTCAAAGTTCGATCCGTTCAAGACTGTAACACAAGGAGGTGAATTGGGCGCAGGAGCAATAAAACCTAACAAAGAGAAGTGCCTGCTCAGAGATTGGCGTTCCCAGGCAGGCACTTCCGGGCGAGTGTATAAGCCCGTGAAGAGAAGGGCACCCTCGTGTGCTCCTATTATATCGTGGTAAATTCTCCGCCAAGAGAAAAAACTAAACCATCAAAAGGAGAGAAGGTCATGTTTAGGAAAATCGCTTTTTTGATCGTATTGGCTTCCCTGATTCTGGCTGCTTGCCAGCCGGTGGCTCCGGCCACCCCTGAGAAGAAAGTCTGGACGTACAAGGATATGACGGTCGGCTTTCTGCAGACCGGTTCCGAGGGCGGCTGGCGCGCTGCCAACACCGCTTCCTTCAAGGAAACGGCTGAGCAGTTGGGCCTGACGCTGAAGTTCTATGACTCTCAAAACGACCTGGCAAAGCAGGTGGCCGGCTTCCAGCAGTTCATTCAGGATCCGGAAGTGGACGTCATCATTATGTCACCGCTTGAGGTAACCGGTTGGGAGCAGGTCCTGAAGGATGCGAAGGCCGCTGGCAAGCCCGTGATCCTGTCAGATCGCCGCATCGATGGATTTGAAGACCTGTACGTCACTTTCATCGGCGCCGACTTCGTGGAAGAAGGCCGCAAAGCCGGGACGGAAATGTGCAAGCTGCTCGAGGGCAGCGAGGCGAAGAATGTCTGGGAACTGGTTGGCAACGTGGGTGCTGCCCCTGCCATCGACCGCGGCAAGGGTTTCCGCGAGACCGCCGAGGCATGTGGCATCACCGTTACCAAGAGTCAGACTGCCAACTGGAGCGTTGTCGAGGGCAAGCAGGTAACGGAAGCCTGGTTGAAAGAAACCAAGGATGTTCAGGGTATCTTTGGTCAGAACGATGAGATGGCTTTTGGCGCGATTGAGGCGCTCAAAGAAGCCGGTCTCGTGCCTGCTGAGGATGTCAAGCTCATCTCCGTGGATGCCACTGCCGGCGCTTTCCAGGCCATGCTCGATGGCACCCTGAACGTAACTGTGGAATGCAATCCGCTGCTTGCGCCGCAGGTCTATGAGGCCGCGCTGGCCGCTCTCAACGGCGAGACCCTGCCCAAGTGGATTCCCTCCCAGGAAAGTGTCTTCTTCATGGACGACCCGAAGCTGGAAGAGATTGCCGCGGGCCGCAAATACTAAAATCCTGAATTTGATTTGCTCGCTTTTCCGAATGGCAAATCAGAGCTAACCAGGTAATCGATTGGGAAGCGACATCCATCATCGCTTCCCAATCTTTCCAAAGATTATTTACACAAGGCAGGCAGTATGGCTGAGTCAGTTCCAGATATCCTGGTCATGGAGGGGATTAGCAAAGCCTTCCCGGGCGTACAGGCACTCGATAACGTCAGCCTGACGCTCAGAAGGGGCGAGATCCTCTGTCTGGTAGGGGAAAACGGCGCCGGAAAATCCACCTTGATGAAAGTACTAACAGGGGTGGAACGGCCGGATTCAGGCAGAATCACCCTGGATGGCAGAGAAATCCAGGCAAAATC
>JBAVVF010000175.1:0-7570 GCA_049697155.1 Anaerolineales bacterium | reverse complement strand
GTCGACCAGATAACGATCGTGTGAGACGAGCAGGATCGTCCCCTTGTAGGCGTCCAGGACGGATTGCAGCACTTCCTGGGCGGGAATGTCAAGATGGTTCGTGGGTTCGTCAAGCAGCAACAAGTTTGTATCCTGCAAGGCAAGTTTGGCCAGTGCCAGGCGTCCGCGCTCGCCGCCGGAGAGCATGGAGACCCGCTTGAAGGCGTCGTCGCCGGAGAAGAGATACTTGCCAAGATAGTCACGTCCCTGATAGGGCAGCATGCCGGGCGCCTGCGCCAGGATCTCGTCGAGGACGGTCTTCTCGGGATCGAGTCCCTCATGCGCCTGCGCAAAGTAGCCCACCTGCAGGCTTGCGCCGAGGAGCACTTCTCCGCCCAGCGGTTCGAGCTGACCGAGGATCGTCTTGAGGAACGTCGATTTGCCGGCGCCGTTCGGTCCGATCAGTGCCGCGCAGTCTGCCCGGCGCAGTTCGATATCGGGCGTGCGAAAGAGCAGCTTGCCTGGAACGCCCGGCTCATCGGGGTAGCCCACCTGCAGGTCACGCGTGCGGATGACCAGATCGCCGGAGCGGCGTGTCGAGCGCAGATGCAGATGCAGGTCCGGCAGGCTGCGCTGCGGCGCCCGCAGGGCGTGCACGCGCCGCTCCGCTTCCTCCACGCTGAACGGGCTGGTCGTGGTCCCCACGCCCAGCTGCGACAAATTCGTGCTGACGACTGCGTCCATGCCGACCTGTTCGATGGCCTGCACGACGCGCGTCAGGCGCTTGAGCTTGCCCTTGGCCTGCAGAGTATTCTGTCCCGAGATGTTTTTCCGGATGTATTCGAACTCCCTGATCAGCTTTTCCTTCTCGCTTTCAAAGACTTCGAAGCGATGCTGCCAGCGGTTCTCACGCTCCTGCAGATAGGTCGTGTAATTGCCGCGGTAATACTCCGCGCCGCTGATTGCCATCTCGAGCAAAGCATTGCAGGCATGGTCGAGGAAATAACGATCGTGCGAAACGATGACCGCCGCGCCGTCCCACTGCGAGAGATAACCTTCCAGCCATTCGACCGCCCGGATGTCGAGATGATTGGTCGGCTCGTCGAGCAGGAGGATGTCGGGGTTGGACAGGAGCAGCCGCGCCAGATGGGCGCGCGTGCGCTGTCCACCCGAGAGATGATCGAGCGACATCTCAAAATCAGATGGATCGAAGCCCAGGCCGGTCAGGACCTGCTTGATGCGGACCTGGTAGACGTACCCGCCGCGCTCCTCGAAGTTATGCTGAAGCGTTCCATACCTCACGAGGGCCGGTTCCCGTTTCGAGGGGTCGGACATCTCAGCCTCGAGCTTTTCCAGCTCCCCCTGCAGGCGGATGAGGTCTGCGAACGGCTCGAGGCAGATATCCCACAACGAGCCTCTCAACTCGAAGTCCGCTTCCTGCGGGAGGTAGCCGATGCGCAGGCTTTTGGTGCGCGTCACCGCCCCGGAGGAGGGTTCTTCTTCCCCGATCAGGATGCGCAGCAGGGTGGTCTTGCCGATGCCGTTCGGACCGACGAGGGCCAGGCGCGCGCCCTTCGCCACAGAAAAGGAAATATTGGCGAACAGGTCTTCCGCGCCGAAGGATTTGGAGAGGGAATTGGCAGTGATCAGTGACATATCTGGTTACACGGGCGCAATGTATTGCGCCTCTACGGGTGTTTCGTTGGGTTTTCTTCATCCTCCGCCCACAGGGACGGGTTGGACGTAATGTACCGCTGGATTCTATCCCAATCTGCGTGATTGCGAATCACGTGTTCGTAATAATTTCTTTGCCAGATGCCTGTGGCGTTCAATTCACGACCGAGGCGGCGCGTGACGGCGGATTTGAATGAACGCACAAATGCGCCTAGGGAACCCGGTTTTACATTTGGTTCCTGTAGGGGCGCAGCATGCTGCGCCCCTACGAATGGCGACGAATTCGTCGCCATTCCGTTTTGGTCCGCACGATCGGTGATCACAATAATCCCATGCATATGATTCGGCATGATCACATATGCGCCCAATTCCACATTTGGGAAATGATCGGGAATTGCCCGCCAACATTCGTCTGCGATGCAGCCAAATTCATTCAGTTGCATTCGTTCATTGACGATTTCCCCGAACAAACAATCACGATGACATGTCACGATCGTGACGAAATATCCGCCGGGTTGGGTGTAATCGTATTGTTTTAACCGTATGGAGCGGCGGTGATGTTTTTGTGGCTCAAATCTCGTCCTCATCTATATGCCCCTCAGGAATATGCCCGGGCTTTTCCTTGCCCAGTTCCAGCGACCGCTGATACGCTGCCCAAACGGCGCGTGAGATCGCCGTGCGGAAGCCGGCCTTTTCGAGATAATACAATGCCTCGGCGGAAGTCCCTCCCGGAGACGTCACCTGATTGCGCAGCGTGGCAGGATGGCGTTCGGCGTGTTCGTAGAAGGAAGCGGAGCCTTTGATGGTCTGCAGGACCAGCTGCTCGGCGATGCGGCGCGGAAATCCCATGTGCACCCCCGCGTCGATGAGGGCTTCGGTGAAGAGAAAGACGTAGGCGGGACCCGTGCCCGAAAGGGCGGTGGCCATGTCGAGGTAACTTTCGTCCTCCACAAAGACCTCTTCACCCAGCGCGCCCAGGATTTGCCGGGCCATTTCCTGCTGTTCCTGGGAGGTCTTTGCAGAAGCGGTCCAGACGGTGATCCCTTCACCGATCTGGCCGGGCGTATTCGGCATGGAGCGCACCACTGCCGGGTGCTTGAGCGTCCGGCTGATCTTCTGGATCGAGGCGCCTGCCACAATCGAAAGGACGAGCGCCTCGGGACGAACCTTGATGAGACCCTTCATCACTTCGCTGAGACGCTGCGGCTTGACGGAGAGCACCACCACGTCGGCCCGCGCCGCGGCGGATGCATTATCGCTGGACGCTTTGATTTTGTACTTTTTGCTCAGGTCGGCCACGCGTTCTTCACGCGGACCGGAGGCGGTAATGTTTTCGGGCTTGGCCAGCTTTTTGCGCAGCAAGCCTGCGATCATGGCTTCGGCCATTACACCGGGACCGATAAAGGCGATTTTCCTATTTAGCATGGCTCCTCCATTGCTTTACTTTACGATTGCATACATGTAACTATCGCGTGGGATATCGCTGATATTGGGATGAATGATATATTTTCGCAGAATGCCTTCGCACTGCATGCAGCCATTATACTTCTGGCAGGCATAACAAATGAGCGGACACCATGATGTCCGCTCACTGAATACTGACAACTGATTACTGGCTTCTTACGTATATGCCATCTGTTCCACACGCTGCTTCTTCGTCTGGCGTTTGTTCGCTCTGGCGGAGAGCAGGGTGTTCTGACGTTTCTGTGCGGCGCGGATGATCAACTTCAAAAACTTTTGATGGTTGTAGACCGGGTCGTTGATCAAGGAAAAATCCGCCGAACCCGGTTCGTCGGGCGCGTAGAAGATGCCGCAGTTCGGGTTGATCTCAAGCATGTGGATCGTGCCATCCGCATCCATGCGATAGTCGCAGCGGGCATAGCCGTTGCCATCCATGGCCTTGAATACACGCGTGGTCTGCTGGCGCAGTACTTTTTCGATGCGGGCATCGTTGACCGGCGCCACGGACATCTTTTCGTATTCAACCCACTTCATGTTGTAGTGTTTGAACGATTCGCCCTTGGGGAAGATGAATTCCACGGGCTTGAACGTGATCGGATCGTTCGGGTCATCGGGGTTTTCCGCGATCAAACAGGTGAACTCACGGCCTTCGATGAACTCCTCGAGCAGGGCCCGTCCGAACTCATCGATCTCACGGGCCGCCTGGGCCTTGAGCTGTTCGATATTCTCGCAGCGCGAGTCACGCGTGATGCCGATGCTGGCATACCCGTGCGGCGGCTTGACCAGGACCGGAAAGCGTAAGCGCTTGGCAGCGCGTTCCACGTCTTCGACGCGGTCGACCATGACCCAGTTCGGGGTGGGAACATTGACCTTCTTTGCATAGGCCTTCATTTCCTGGCGGGAAGGGTCAAAGAAAGCGGAGTCTGCACCCGTAAACGCAGCCCCCAGTTTTTCGAGGGCCTGCACCAGCCCGATGCCTGAGAGAGCATCATCGGGCGTTCCATCACACAGATTGAAGAATACATCCACCCCTTCCTGCATGAGATCACGCAGCTGTCTTTCAACGTTCTTTGGATCTACCTGATAATGTTTCCATTTGAATCCGTTCATGTGCGCCGAAGGATCGTAGGGGACATCATTGGGATCAGGGATGCTTGATAATACGCAGAGATACATAGCGAGTCCTTTTCTTTTGTTCGATCAATCAGGTTCTGAATGTTGAGGCTGGCTGAACCTGATTGAGTTGCATCTTTACACTTACGATTGTTTTGTTGTTATATGATTCAACGAATCTATTAATTGAATCAATATGATTCTTTGTATGCAACTATATAGATTGTATCTATTAATCAATATATGTAAAGGTTTTTGATGATAAATAAGTTTAAAATTTTGTTAGTATTTATTCATGATGCATAACAAAATTGTATTGCTTCGTTACATGTTGTCTTGATTTTTCTTTGATTGATGATTGTTTGCTTCATCGAAAGCAGGTTGTCATGTCTGCTCAATAGGACTTTTGCTTATAAATATATTGATCTGATGGCTGTGATTGTGTCGAAGAGTCTTTTTGCATCAATGGATTTGGGTGATAAGGGCGCCTGTGGATGCAGCAATTTATAGATCGATGGAAAAAGAAGTAGAATTGCTAAAGAGGATAATATGACATTACATTCCGAGATATTCGAACAACCCGAACGACTTGGCTCATTGCTGGAGAAGCAAAGACCGACGGTTCTTGAAATTGCGAAAGCAATTCAATCACGCAATGTGCAGTATGCATTTCTTGCGGCCCGCGGCACTTCCGATAATGCGGGACGCTATGCAAATTATCTATGGGGCGCGCATAACCGCATGCCTCTGGCGCTGGCGACACCCTCATTGTTTACGTACTATCAAAGTCCGCCGCGTTTACAGGGTGCGCTCGTCATTGGCGTTTCCCAATCCGGTCAGTCGCCCGATATCGTCAGTGTCCTCGAGGAAGGACGTAAACAGGGATGTCTTACCCTTGCGATTACGAATGAAGTCAATTCGCCGCTTGCCCAAACGGCGGACCTGGTCCTCGACATTCAGGCGGGCGCGGAGAAGGCCGTCGCTGCGACCAAGACCTATACGACCGAACTGATGGCGCTGGCCATGATCTCCACTGCCTTGAGCAACTCAAAGGAACACTGGCAGGAACTTGCTTCCGTTGCGAAGTGGGCCGAGCAGGCCCTGGCATTGGACGAAAGGATTGCCCAGATGTCCCAGCGTTACCGCTATATGAGCCAGTGTGTGGTGCTCGGGCGCGGTTTCAATTACGCGACAGCGTTCGAATGGGCGCTCAAGATGAAGGAACTGACCTATGTGATTGCCGAACCGTATTCATCCGCAGATTTTCAGCACGGTCCCATTGCCATGGTCGAAGGCGGATTCCCCGTTTTGGCCGTCGCGCCGAACGGCAAGGTGCGCGAGTCGATGCAGGACATGCTGACCCGCCTGCGCAAACAAAAAGATGCAGAGCTCGTGGTCATCTCGGATCATAAAGATGTTCTGGAACTTGCCCAGTCGCCGATCCAGCTCCCGCCTCAAATCCCCGAATGGCTGACTCCCCTGGTATGCATTCTCCCCGCTCAGTTGTTTGCCTGCCACCTGACCAAAGTCAAAGGCTACGACACTGAAAAGCCGCGCTCGATCACAAAGGTGACGGAAACACACTAATCTCGTCATTGCGAGAAGTGGCGCAAAGCGCCACGACGAAGCAATCTCCTGGCAGATTAGCAGGGGATTGCTTCGTCGCTTATCCTTCGGATTGCGCTCCTCGCAATGACGGATTATGCCCAGAACTGCGGCAGATATTCCTTATAACTTGTCAGATAGTCATCCAGGATCTTCTTTGCCGTGCCGATGTCGGTGATGACCGGGTCCAGCAGCAGGCATTGCAGGGCCTTTGCGCGGCTGCCTTCCACGGCCGCGTCGACACACAACTGGGCGACGACCGTTTCCCGCCGGCAGAGCTCCGCGACTGGTTCGGGCAGCGGGCCCACGTCGACCGGATGGATCCCCGCGCCATCGACGACGACCGGCGTCTCCACCGTCGCGCCGAGGGGCAGGTTGGCGATCTGCCCGGCGTTGGGAAGGTTCCCCGCCAGGTGGTAATGCGTCGTCGCCCCTGCGACGTTCTCGATCATTTCCAGCGCGCCTTCCGAGTCAGTCTCGAGAAGATGTTCAATGGTTTGATTACCGCAGGCCATTTCATTGAGGTGATCGAGCCCGAAGTCGCGGAAGGTGGCCATCAAATCCCAATCGTAGAGACGAATGTTGTAGGTATCCCAGGGCTTGGTCTGCGCGTCGCTGACCCAGGGCAGGTATTCGCACAGGTGCGTATCGCCGGGGACAGGGAGCAGCTCGAAGGCGGAGAAAACGTCCCGCGTGAGCGGCTCGAAGGCCGGGTCGAGTTCGAAGAAGCGCTTGCGCAGGAGCGGGTAAAGATCCTCGCCCGTCCGGCGGTCATGGATGGAAAGGATCCAGCTGAAGTGATTCAATCCCGCGGCGCGGATATCGACCCGCGGCACGATCTGCTGGCGGACGCGATATTGCGCGGCAAACTGATCCGCCGAGGCGTGCAGGCCGTGCAGGTCCTCGGGCACTTCGATGCCAAGGTCTTTGGCAAGCGCCACCCCGACCATGATATAGCCTGCATAGATCTGATGACACAACCCAACCGCCCTGATCCGGCTGTGACGGTTGACCGCGTCGCAGATGCGGATCATCGGATTGGTGAAGTTCACGAACCAGGCCTCGGGGCAGAGCGACTCCATGTCGTGGGCGATCTTCATGATCGGCCCAATGTTGCGGGCAGCGTGTGCAAAGCCGCCGGGGCCGCCATTCTCCGCATACGGCTGGCGGACACCATATTTGAGGGGGATCTCGAAATCCATTTTCCATAAATTTTCGCGCGCGCCCACTTCGATGGCATTGACCACGAATTTGCTCTCGGGCAATGCTTCGCAGTGATCCGTGTGGGCGGAGATCTCGAACTGCGCGTCCCAATCCTGATTGAGGCGCCGGGCCAGACGATGGACGATGTCCAGACTGTCCGCGTTTCTGTCCACCAGGGCAAGTTTGGAACCGCGCAGCTTCTTCGAACGGATGATGGCGGAAAGTGTGTTCTCGCCGAACGATGCAGAGCCTGCACCAATCACTGTGATCTTCGTAGGTAATGTCATGTATGTGCTCCAGTATCGGGTGTCAAGTGTCAGGTATGAACTCATCTCATTTAACCATAGAAAGCTTAATATAAAAAGACACAGGATTCTTCCGCTCCCTGTGTCCTATACTACTCTCTACACTCCGTTCTCTATTCTTCGATCGTCACTTCGGCAGTCATCCCCCACAATAAATCGTCGGGTTGTTCGTCGAACGCGATCGTGACTTTGAAAACGACATCACCGCCGACCGTGTCCGCCCTTGGTGA
>JBAVVF010000174.1:0-2155 GCA_049697155.1 Anaerolineales bacterium | reverse complement strand
GTGTTCAACAAGATCGATCTGTCGGGCGATCCCCCGGGAACGGAGGAAGGGCCATTCGGCTGGCGCCTTCGCGTTTCGGCGAAGACCGGGGAGGGAGTCGAGGTTCTGGGCCAAACGCTGCTGAGGCTGGCTGGATGGCAGTCCGGAGGAGAAGACGTCTTCATGGCGCGCGAGCGACACCTCGCTTCCCTCGAGCGGGTCGGCGAGGCGCTGGAGCGCGCCGGTCGGGCGATATCGCAAAGCGAGCTGTTTGCCGAGGAGCTTCGGCTGGCTCAGCGGGAATTGGGCGCGATCACCTGTGAATTCAGTGCCGACGACCTTCTCGGGGAGATCTTCTCCCGCTTCTGCGTCGGAAAATAGTACGGCCCCAATCCGGGAATGCAGGGCCTAAGTCACGGTCTTGGCAGAGGATTTCGGAAGATCCCGGGAACCATGGTAGAGTTCGCTTCCCGACTGTTTACTAGCCGACCGGCGGTCCATCTAGGCCCGACAAGGTCGCCATCGCGAGGCCCCGGCATGAATAAACCTAACGTCAAAGCGATCGATATGGGCGCACCTTCGTACGTGCAGCATAGCGGCGTCAAGGAATGGGTCGCGCGCGTCGCCGCACTCACCAAACCCGACCGGATTCAGTGGTGCGACGGATCGAAGGAGGAATACGACCGGCTGTGCAACGAGATGGTCGAAACGGGAATGCTCAAGCGGCTGAATCCCAAGGCGCGCCCGGATTGTTTCCTCGCGCTCTCCGATCCCAACGACGTCGCCCGCACCGAAGACCGCACCTTCATATGCTCCGAGCATGAGTCGGACGCCGGTCCAACCAACAACTGGGTCGACCCGCAGCAGATGCGGGCGACGCTGGAGAAGCTGTTCGACGGATGCATGCGCGGCCGCACGCTTTATGTGGTGCCTTTCTCGATGGGGCCGCTGGGATCTCATATCGCGCACATCGGCATCGAGGTAACGGATTCGCCCTACGTGGCAGTGAGCATGCGCGTGATGACGCGGGTCAGCAGCAAGGTCTGGGATATCCTGGGGAGGAAGGGGCACTTCGTGCCCTGCGTCCATTCCGTGGGTTCGCCGCTCGCTGCGGGCCAAAAGGACGTGCGCTGGCCGTGCAGCAAGAAGGACAAATATATCGTCCATTTTCCGGAGACCAAGGAAGTCTGGTCTTTCGGCTCGGGATACGGGGGAAACGCGCTGCTCGGAAAGAAGTGCTTTTCGCTTCGCATCGCTTCCGTCATGGGGAAGGAGCAGGGTTGGCTTGCGGAGCATATGCTGATCCTCGGGGTGACGCCTCCTTCGGGAGAAAAGCGCTACGTGAGTGCGGCGTTTCCCTCGGCCTGCGGCAAGACGAATTTCGCCATGCTGGTCCCGCCCGCGGCGTTGAGCGGCTGGAAAGTGTCGACCGTGGGTGAAGACATCGCCTGGATCAAGCCAGGCAAGGACGGGCGCCTTTATGCCATCAATCCTGAGTCCGGAATTTTTGGAGTCGCCCCGGGAACCTCGGAGAAGACCAATCCCAATTGCATGGCGATGATCAGGAGGAACACGATATTCACGAACGTCGCGATGACCCCCGAGGGCGACGTCTGGTGGGAGGGCATGACCGAAACACCCCCGGCCAAGCTCATCGACTGGCAGGGAAATGAGTGGACGCCCGATTGCGGCAGAAAAGCCGCGCATCCCAACGCGAGATTCACCGTTCCTGCATCGCAGTGCCCGTCGGTCGACTCGGACTGGGAAAATCCAGAAGGCGTACCGATATCCGCCTTCGTCTTCGGCGGTCGGCGCTCGGACACCGTCCCCTTGGTGACAGAAGCTTTTGATTGGGATTCAGGGGTTTACATCGGCGCCACCATGGGATCGGAAACGACGGCAGCCGCAACCGGCAAGGTGGGGGTCGTCAGACGTGATCCGATGGCGATGATCCCGTTCGTGGGATACAACATGGGGGATTATTTCAAGCATTGGCTGGAACTCGGCCGCTCCGTGCCTAAGCGGCCGAAGATCTTCTGCGTAAACTGGTTCCGGACGGCCCCGGACGGCAAGTTCATCTGGCCGGGGTTCCGCGAGAACATGCGGGTCTTGAAGTGGATCGTGGAGCGCTGCGAAGGCAAGGCGAAAGCGCTCGAGACACCGATCGGCCATGTCC
>JBAVVF010000173.1:0-1645 GCA_049697155.1 Anaerolineales bacterium | reverse complement strand
CCCGAAGGCCGCGACGACGATCAGGTCGGGATTCCAGGCGCGCAGCTGCTCCAGGGCTTCCGGCTGCTTCAGCTTTTCAGGTTGGATGACCGGGAGGTTCAGATCCTGTGCCAGCATCTTGACCGATGGCTGCTTCAGCTCACGCCCGCGCCCCGAGGCGCGATCCGGCTGGGTCACAACCCCAGTGACTTCGTAACGCTGCGCCAGGGCCCGCAGGGTTGGCAAGGCAAAATCGGGTGATCCCATGAAAACAACTTTGGTCATGCACTCATTTTACCAGCGGGCTAGACCCATGACCATTCTACCGGACGGATTCGATTGCTTTTTGGGTTGATTGGTTGTAAAATGATGAAAATTCAAACATAGATTATTTCGGAGGAACTCATGACCCAAGCACCTATGTCCGATCTCACCAGCGATGATAAATTGTGGGCACTGCTGGCATACCTTCCATTTGTTGGCTGGATCATTGCAATTGTGGCTCTGCTGATGGAAGATAAAAAGGCTCGACCTTTTATCAAGTTTCATTCAGTTCAAGCTTTAATTCTGGCGATCATCAATGGTATTGTGGCGAGTGTGCTCATGGCTGTCGTCTTCATTGGTGCATGCACCGGTATTGCCGGGACAATCTATATGCTTTACATCGGCTACAAAGCCTATCAAGGCGAAACAGTCACTGTTCCCTTCCTTACCGATTTCATCAAGCAGCAGGGTTGGGCATAAAGCTCCTTACGCACGTCAAAGACCCGTTCGCGGGTCTTTTTTTATTGGGCTTTCTGCATAACGGGGTGATCACAATGCAGACTTTTTGAACCACGGAGACACTGGGTCACGGAGGCTTTCCATTTTTTTCTCCGAGTCTCTGTGTCTCCGTGGTAATGTCTGGGCTTTTACAGGGGTCTATTAACTTCGCTGCTACCCGTCCGAATTTTTTGCGTAGAAGATCAAGTAACATCATTTTGGTTTGGAGGAATGTGTGGACATCGAAAAATCGTTTTCGTTCCCATTTGAGGACGAGGAATGGCCGAGCAAGCTGGGACTGGGTGCCGTGATCAGCATCGTACCCATCCTGAACTTCGCCTGGTCGGGATATATGGTTGGCATCATCCGGAATGTGATGGAGGACGTCACGGAACCCCTGCCCCACTGGGATGATCTGGGCAGGAGATTTACCGATGGCTTGATCCTTTTCGCGGCCAGCCTGGTTTACGCCCTGCCCATGCTGATCCTGCTCTGCCTGCCCCTCGGCAGCCTGGCTTTCTCGGGCGCGCTTTCCGGCAGCCGCGACATGGAAGGCCTCGCCGAGGTGATCGCCGGAGCCGGTGGTCTTCTGTTTGTTTGCCTCTTCGGCGTATTCTTCCTGTATGGAATGGCGCTCTCGATCATCTATCCGGCAATTCTGGTCCTGTTTGCGCGCGAAGGGACGCTGGAATCCTGCTTCAAGCTGCGCGCAGCGCTGGATCTCATCAGCAGGAATGCAGGTCCTTTCTTCACAGCCTGGGGATTGAGCCTGGTGACCGGCATTGGCGTGGGACTGGCAGGCAGTTTCGCCAGTATGATCCTGAGTTTTATTCCCTGCCTCGGGAGTATCGTCGGCCTGGGGGTATCACTGGTTACGATCGTGTACACCGGCGTGGTCTATGCC
>JBAVVF010000172.1:0-3252 GCA_049697155.1 Anaerolineales bacterium | reverse complement strand
GATACACAGCAATCTCATGCGGAATGCCGCCCGCTTCAGCGATCGCCTCGGGCAAGTCCTTACGCGCGATCTCAGCCCGCGGCAGCAGGATCCACTTGCCGCGCAGATCGCCCAGCCCGGGCAGAATGGATTCAGCCACATACTCGTCCGGGACAAAGTCAGGAGTCACTCCGCGGGCCTGCAGGGCTTCGGCGGTCTTCGGGCCGATCGCGGCAACTTTAACACCTATCCCCTGATCCCTTTTGGGCATTCCCGGGTTATCGAACACCACTTCTACTGCGTTGACCGAGGTAAAGACAACCCAGTCATAACATTCCAGCTTTGCCAGGGCCCGCTCCAGCGCGGGATTGTCTTCGATCGGACGAATTTCGATCACCGGGAAAAAGATGGGCTCAAAACCCGCAGAACGCAGCTTTTGGGCAAAAGTATCGGCCTGCGCAAGCGGGCGCGTAATCAGGATCCGTTTCATTTCGCCACACTCGCGGCCAGGATTTCGTCAGCGCCCTGTGCGATGGCTTGCTGAGCAAGGTCATGCCCCAATTTCGGCGAGTCATTGCCCTCACCAGTCACTTTGATGGACTTCTTTCCGTCCTCCGAGATCACCAACCCTGTCAGACTGACTACTGACAACTGCATACTGCTTACTGCAGCGTACGCCGCCACCGGTACGGCACATCCGCCTCCCAGTCCGCTCAGGAAGGCGCGTTCGGCAGTGACCGCTCGGCGGGTCGCCTCATCCTCGAGGGGGTCGAGCAGGCCGAGGGTCGTCTGATCCGCTGACCGGCATTGGACCGCCAGTGCGCCCTGCCCGGGTGCCGGGAGCATCACGTCGAGTGTCAGCCATTCCGTCACATGTTTGTCCAGACCGAGGCGTGTTAATCCCGCGCCCGCCAAAATTATGGCGCCATACTGGCCGTCCAAAGCCTTTCGCAAACGCGTATCGACATTGCCGCGCAGGGATTCGGTTCGCAGATCGGGGCGGGCCGCCAGGAGCTGGGCCGCGCGGCGCAGGCTTGAAGTCCCCACGACCGCGTTGGGCGGCAATGTTGCCAGGGTCAAACCATCCTTCGAAATCAGCGCGTCGCGCACTTCGGCGCGGGCCGGGATACAACCGACCGTGAGTCCGACAGGGTTTTCGACCGGCAGGTCCTTCAGCGAATGGACGGCACACTGCACCGCGCCGGAAAGCAGTTCGTTTTCGAGCTCCTGCGTGAAAAGTCCCTTGCCGCCGATTTCAGGGAGAGGCTTATCGAGGATCTTGTCGCCCTGGGTAGTGATGATCTTTTCTTCGCAGACCAGATCGGGATGGATTTTTTTCAACGCGCCGATCACCCACTGGGTCTGCCAGCGGGCAAGAGCCGAGGGACGGGTTGCAAAGATCAGTTTCATAGTCATCGGTAATCAATCAGCTGCGATGGAAATTGGACATGCTTCTCCGGAGAGTGTACACACTCCATCCTTGTTTTGCAACCCGAAAAGTGTGCGCGCCACCGTGGCATATTCGGAGGCGTGCGGGCAGGTCGATTCGGCCCGCAGGCGGCGCGTGGGCGTATCGAGCAATTTTCTGACCAGCGACTGGGTCAGCGCCTCGATCCGTCCGCGCTCCAGGTCCGTCAGGCCGGGCATGCGGCGGAGAGTCTTTTCCAGTTCCGCGGCCCGGATCGCTTCGGCCTGCTGGTGAATATCGGCAATGATCGGCAGCATCTCGAGTGAACTCAGGTAGCTTTCAAATTCCGAGAGCTCGTCCCTGAGAATTTCCTTGACCTGCGGTACCTCATCGAGGCGGTGCGTCAGGGAATCCTCCAGGCGGGCATTCAATCCATCGATGTCGAAAAGCTTGACGTGCGGGACCTGCGTGCAGTCCGGGTCGATATCGCGCGGCACGGCAATGTCGATCAGCACGAGAGCACGTTCGGGGCGCAGGCGCATTGCCTCGGCCACCATCTTCGCCTCGACGATCAGATGCGGCGCGCCCGTGGATGAGATCAGAATATCAGCTTCGCTGACTGCCTGCTGGAGAGATTCAAAGGTGGCAGATTCTGCGCCCCAGCGCTGCGCCAATTCCTGGGCGCGCTCCAGCGTGCGGTTCATCACCCGGATCTTTTCGACCCCGCGCTTGCGCAGCGCCTCGACCGTCAATTCCGCCATTTCACCCGCGCCCAGCACCATCACGCTGGCCGTTTTGATGTGACCCAGAGTCTTCTCCGCCACCGAAGCCGCCAGCGACGAGACTGAAGCGGGGTTGCGGCTGATCTCCGTCTCGGTGCGGGCACGCTTGCCGGCATGGATGGCCGCCTGAAAGAGTCGATTCATCAGCGGACCGGCCGCGTTTTGACCGCGGGCCAGCTCGAGGGATCGCGTGATTTGTCCCAGAATCTGCGGCTCGCCGATAACGAGCGAGTCCAATCCCGCGGCCACGTGAAACAGGTGACCGGCGGACTCCAAATCGCTGAAGCGGTATAAATACGGCTGCAGCTCCTCGAGTGGAACCGCGCGCGCCTCTGACAGAAAAGCCTCCAACTCGGCAAATGCCAGGCGGTTGGAGGCTGCGTACACTTCAATTCGGTTGCAGGTGGAGACAATGACGATTTCGGCCAGAGATGAGTCAAGGTGCCCACAGGTCAGGCGAGCGAGCGAGGCACGGATCTGCTCTTCACTAAATACAAGTCTTTCACGGAGATGAACAGGGGCCGTCCTATGGTTAAGTCCAAGTGAAATAATATGCATTGGCAGTTGCCGCGCCTTGTGATTTTTGTTACTATATCAACAAAGCGGGGCGCAGACCATTTAGGATTTTCTAGTTTTCGATTAGCGTTCATTAAGACAGAGCTAAGTGTTCGCTCATTTACGAAATGAATGTCATACACCCTGAGTGACATACAGCAACAATTCTGCAAGCCCATCCCAATCTCCCGGCATCCTGCTTTGATTTATTCTCCCGCGCCTCATAACCATCTAGCCTGTGTTTCTTAACCCCGCCGCAATGCCGTTGATCGTCACGCTGATCACGTCTCGAATAGCCCGCGCTTCCTCGCCTTCAGGATCTGGCAACGCACGAATGCGGCGCAGCATTTCCACCTGAATATAGTTCAGCGGATCAATGTAGGGATTCCGCAACTGGACGGCGGTCTGTGTGACCGGCTCCTCGTCCAGCAGGTTGGCGTGCCCGCTGACCGCCAGGACAATCTCTCGCGTCCGGTCATACTCCGCTCGGATGGCACCGAACATCTCGTTCGCAAGCTCCTTATCGGG
>JBAVVF010000171.1:0-3120 GCA_049697155.1 Anaerolineales bacterium | reverse complement strand
AATAAACATTCGGCAGCCCACCCATATCGCAGGCGCCCTGCACGTTGTTTTGTCCACGCAGCGGGTTGACACCGCCGCCGGGGATGCCCATGTTGCCGCACAGCATCGCCAGGTTCGACGTGGACTTGACGTTGTCCACACCGGTGGTGTGCTGGGTGATACCCATAGCATAGATGATGGCGGCCGGTTTGGCCCTGGCGTACGTACGGGCGATCTCGCGGATGCCATCCGCCGGGATGCCGCTGATCTCGGCAACCTTCTCGGGTGTGTAATCGGCGACCAGCGACTTCAAAGCTGCAAAGTCCTCGGTGCGTTCGGCAATGAACGCCTCGTCCTGCAAGCCTTCACTGATGATGACATTCATCAGAGCGTTGAAGATGGCCACGTCACTGCCGGGGCGGAAGGTGTAGAAGATATCCGCCCAGTGACCGATCTGGTTCTTGCGCGGGTCGAGCACGATGATCTTGGCGCCGCGCTTTTTGGCTTTGAGCACCCGGGTCGCGATCAGCGGGTGACCTTCCGAGGTGTTCGAGCCAATGATCAGGAAACAATTCGTGTCCGTCTCGAATTCGGGGATCGAATTCGTCATGGCACCGCTGCCGAAGGAGGCGGCCAGACCGGCCACCGTGGGAGCGTGTCAGAGACGGGCGCAGTGATCGATGTTATTCGTGCCGATCACCGCGCGGGCGAACTTCTGTAAAAGGTAATTTTCCTCGTTGGTGCACTTGGCCGAGGTCAGGATGGCAAGGCTGTCGGGACCGTTCTGCGCTTTGATCTCGCCAAACTTCTGAGCGATCAACGTCAGCGCTTCGTCCCAGGTGGACTCTTCCAATTTGCCATTCTTGCGGATCAAAGGTTTCGTCAGCCGGTCGGCATGGTTGACAAAGGCGTGTGCGTTCCAGCCTTTGATGCACAACCCGCCCTCGCTGACGACGTGGTTCTTCGCCGGGAGGACGCCGACCAGCTTGTCATCCAGCACCTGGAGGTGCAGGGCGCAGCCGGTGCCGCAGTAGGGACACGTGGTTAGGATATTTTTGTAATCAATCATGACATCACTCCTAATGCGGCAGACCCGTGCGGGCGTAGTCGCCTTCTTCGAGGACCAGCAATTGCGGCGGCTTTTGTTCCATGGATGCACCCGGTTCGTAGTTGAACATCTCTTTCACGTCGCGGGCGATCAGGCGGAAGTGGACGGCCATCGGGATGTCCGAAGGGCAGGTTTCCTCACATTCATGGCAGCCCACACACTTGGCGGTCATGTGCATGGCACGGATCATGTGATACATGGAGGGGTTTGGCATGGGCAGACGTCCGGTCTCGACCCAGGTCTCATCTTCGAGGGCGCAGACATTGCAGAAGCACTGCGGGCAGATGTTGCGGCAGCCGTAGCATTTGATGCAGTGTGAGAATTCCTCTTTCCAGAAAGCCAGTTTCTCAGGCTGGCTCATCGCCAGGATCTTCGCCATCATCGGGTCGCGAACGCCCTCGACCGGCTGCCCCACCGTCAGCTTGGCGTGAACCGTGAAGGGCTTGAAGCACTGGCAGGACTCAACTTCCGCCTGGTCGCATTGCAGGCCGATCAGGGTTACGTTATCCAGGCTGAACTGGGCATGCTTGAACATTTCCACGATGCCGCGCTCCTCGCAGCCCCGGCAGACGATCGCCAGTTTGGCATCCGGGTGGGCATGCAGGATGATCTTCAAAGTGTCGGGCACCGGCTCCTTGGGCCAGAGGGCCAGCTTCGCCAGTTCCTCGGGATGCTCTTTGGTGAACAGGTATGGAGCAACGATGCCGCCCGGTCCGGTCCGCAGGGCGATCACGCCATCCATGTCCGGCAGGAGCTTTTCGATGGTCTCACGCAGGGAGGTCAGTCTGTCGCTCATTTCATCGTCTCCACAAGGGGCGGCAGGGCCCGGATCTGTTCGGTGAAATCCCTGATGACCTTGGCAAACTTCTCCCCTTCCGCCGCCGAGACCCAGTTGACGTACAGCCGCTCCGGTTCGATGCCGGAATATTCCAGCAGCTTCTTCAGGACCGGCATGCGCTTGGCAGTACGATGGTTGCCGGTGCTGTAGTGACAGTCGCCGATGTGGCAGCCCAGCACCATCACGCCGTCCGCGCCTTCGCGGAAGGTGCGCAGAACCAGTTCCGGAGAGACGCGCCCGCTGCAAGGCACGCGGACGATTTTCATGTTCGGCGGATACTTCAGGCGGGCCATCCCGGCTCCATCCGCGCCGCGGTAGGAGCACCAGTTGCACAAAAATCCGATAATCTTCGGTTCGCTCATGCCTCCACCTCCGCAATGACCGCTTCAAAGTCTTTCATGGTTTGCATGGCGCCAATCATCTCCGCCACCAGCTGTGTGTCGGTAAAGTGCTTCAAGGCAATGCATTTCGGCAGGCAGGCTCCCACACACGTTCCGCAGCCCTTGCACAAGGCTTCATTGACGCGTGCCTTCTTTATATCTTCAATATAGTTAATTGCCTGATAGGGACAGGTTGCAATGCATTGTTGACAGCCCACGCAGTCCTTTTCATCCACAATAGCCGTGGCCGCCTCAATCTCGATTTCCTTCTGCGAAATGATCGACATGACGCGCGCTGCCGCGGCAGCTCCCTGGGCGACACTCGCCGGGATATCCTTCGGCCCCTGGCAGGCGCCCGCAATAAAGACTCCGTCGGTCATCGTGGCGACCGGGTCGAGCTTGGGATGTTTCTCGATGAACCACTGGTCGGCGCTGCAGGAGATGCCAAACTTCTGGGCAACTTCCTTGGAGTCAGCGCGGGCCTGCAGACCCGCCGAGAGGACCACCATATCGACCGGGATGCGCCGCTGTTTGCCCGCCAGCGTATCCTCCACCTGGATGATGAGCCGGCCTTTCTCGCTGGGGTAGCGGGCCGCGTCCGTGACCTCGGCAACTTTGCCGCGCACGAAGAGCGTGCCTTCCTCCAGCACACGCTGGTAGAACTCATCGTAGGCCTTGTAGGCGGTACGCATGTCGATATAAAAGTTGTAGACGTCTGCACCCGTTTTCTCATGTACCAGGTGGGCGAACTTCAAGCCCTGCATACAACAGATGACGGAGCAGTAATTGTTGAAATTCTTGTCGCGCGAGCCCAC
>JBAVVF010000170.1:0-5680 GCA_049697155.1 Anaerolineales bacterium | reverse complement strand
ATGGATACCTTCGTGACCTTCCTGCGGCGTCTGGTCAAAGGCGAAAACGTGTTTTCCGGTCACAAGTCACACCTCTTTCAGCAGCTGGTTGCCGGCGGTTACAAGCATGGTACGATCAGTGCCTCCTATATCTTTCTGACGGCTCTGGCGGCCCTGCTTTCCTACGAGTGGTCGCACGGCGATCAGGTCGCGCCGGTGCTTATCTTCCTGGGATTGCCGCTGATCTGGATCCTGTTGTCGATCCACGCGGCTCGCTTAGAACGTGCTCAATAACTTCCGAAACCTGAACTCTCTCTACCGATCCCTCGGCCCGCGCTGGCTGATGTTTCGCGTTGCCTACGCCCTGCGGATGCGAACCGGACTCCTGCGCAGGCAGATCCCGGCCTTCAACTGGCACGACCGGCCGCTGGAAAGCTGGCTGAAGAAAGACATTCCGTCGAAGGCGGAAGCATACGCGGAGTGGCGCAGACAGCATTCCCGCAGGTTCTTTTTCGAAAAAACCAGCATCCCGGATGGCGTCCACTGGGACGCGCAGCTCGCCGTGCAGGAAGCTGAGCGCATCCTGAACGGTGAGCTCAAATACTTCTCGCACAAGTTCCTCAAAACCGGATTTCCGCCCGACTGGCATCGCGATCCCGTTTCGGGTGTCAAACTCGAGGCGTCGAAACATTGGTCGGAAATTTCGAATGAAGGGGATGTGGACATCAAGTTCATCTGGGAAGCCAGCCGGTTCAGCATGGTCTACCCCCTCGTCCGGGCCTACGCCGCGAGGCGCGATGAGAGGCTGGCGGAGGCGTTCTGGGAGCTGGTCCAGGCCTGGGCCGAGTCGAACCCTCCCAACCTGGGGCCCAACTGGATGGATGGCCAGGAGGCGGCCCTGCGCCTCCTGGCATGGACCTTTGGATTCTATGCTTTCATGGATTCCCCCTCCACAACACCCGAACGGATCGCACAGTTCACCGTCCTGGCCGCGGCGCATGCCGAGCGGATCTATCTGAATATCGATTATGCAATTTCCACGCAGAGCAACCACACGATCAGCGAAGCATTTGGATTATGGCTGGCCGGAATCCTGTTCCCTGAACTGGAGGAGGCTCAGAAATACTTTTCACTGGGATGCAAATTGCTCGAGCAGGAGTCGGCCGCGCAGATCTTTCCTGACGGCAGTTATGCCATGTACTCGTTGAATTATCAGCGCTTCATCCTGCAGATTTACTTTTGCGCGATCCGGCTGGGGGAGCTGAACGGCTCCCCGTTTTCAGAAGCATTGAAGCGCAGAGTCTCGAAGGCGGTTGATTATCTTTATCAGCTGATCGATCCGGAAACCGGACAAATGCCCGTCTATGGTTCTAACGATGGCGCGCTCGTCCTGCCGCTGAACAACTGCGACTTCACCGATTATCGTCCGCTTCTGCAGTTGGGTGCCTGGCTGACGAAGAGGAAGTTGCTGTTCGACCCTGGCTCGTGGGATGAGGATATATTTTGGCTGTGTGGTGAGGAATTTCCGGCGAAGAGCGCAAAGCGGGCATTAAATCCTCGCGATCTTCGCGGTGACTCATTTCCCGATGGAGGCACATATTTGCTGCGCGGCGCGAACAGCAAAGCGGTCATCCGCTGCACCGATTTCCGCGCCCGGCCCTCCCATGCCGATCAGCTTCACGTGGATCTGTGGCGGCGCGGCGTAAACATTGCCTGTGACGCCGGAACATACCTGTACGGCGGGGAAGACATCCGCTGGCGGAATGGGCTTGCGCACACGTCCGCGCACAACACCGTCACGGTCGACCGGCAGGATCAAATGAAGATGTTCAGCCGCTTCCTCTGGACCGGCTGGGCCAAAGGAAAAGTGCTCAGGCATGAGGAAAAGACCTGGCAGGGCGAGCACAATGGATACCGGCGGCGGGCGGATCCCGTGAATCACAAACGCACGGTGCTCTCCCTGAGCGGGGATCGCTGGCTGGTTGTGGATCATCTCGACGGCAATCGGCCTCATCATTATTCACTGCACTGGCTGTTCTGTGACGGGGAATATGGTGTGCAGGAGCTCACTCCTGCGAATTTTGGAATAAGCCTGGATATTCCGGGCAGCAAGCTACCCGACTCCACAGTCGTTATTCGGATGGGTTTGCTCGAAGGGAACGCAAGCTTTTCCATCGTGCGCGGGGATGAAAACAGCACCCGCGGCTGGCGTTCCCGTTATTACGGAGACAAGGAACCTGCCATCTCCGCCGTGCTGGAAACGGATCGGCCGCGTGCCTGTTTTTGGACGTATTTTGGGTTCGAAGGGGATGCGGTCAAATTGAATGGGGAAATTTTGGAGATTAATTCAACGGATTGGGAGACTTCAGTTAATCTTGCCGCGTTGAATGGATAGCTTAAAAGAATCAGCCACAGAGCACACTGAGATTCTTGAGAAAAAACTCAAAGAACTCTGTGATCTCTGTGGCGATGGTTTAAGAATTAACTATCAAATCTTCACTGCGGCTTCCTGCTCGCGTAATTTCTCGGTCGCGCGGAAATATTTCAAATAACGGATCGAGTTGCTGTCTCTGCCGAGCAGCAAATCGGTCGCGCGGACCGTGCTGCCCAGCCGGATCGGGTCCGTGATCGAGCAGGTCGCACCGGCCTGCATTGCCAGGGACAGGAACGCGCTGTTCACCGCCGGGCGGTCCGGCAGGCCAAACGAAACATTGCTGGCGCCGAGGTTGATGTTGACGCCATATTCCTTTTTGATGAGCTCGATGGTTTTCAAGGTCACCGTCGCGGCGTTGCTGTTGTGTCCCACGGTCATGACCAGCGGATCGATGATGATGTCCTCGGCAGGGATCCCCAGCTTGGCGGCGCGTTCGATGATCTTTCCGGCCGCAGCGAGTCGCCCTTCCGCCGTCTCCGGGATGCCGTCTTCGCCGATGGTCAGGCCGATGACGACCGCGCCGCGCTCCCTGACGAGGGGCAGGACCGCGGCCAGCTGCTTTTCCTCCCCGTTGACCGAGTTGACCAGCGGCTTGCCGGGCGCGCACCTGAGTCCGGCTTCGAGGATCTTTGGCTCGTTCGAATCGATGCAAAGCGGCACGTCCACCACCGACAGGATCGCCTCCACGACCTTCGGCATGATCGCCACTTCGTCAATTTGCGGATGCCCGACATTCACATCCAGCACATCTGCGCCCCAGTCCACCTGTCTCTTGGCCAAATGTTTGACGTACTCGAAATCCTGGTCGACGAGGGCCTGTCCCAGCTTCTTCAAACCGGTCGGGTTGATCTTTTCCCCGATCATGACGAAAGCTTTGTCCGCCCCGATGACCACTTCCCGGGTGTTACTTTTCAATATAGTGTGCATTGCTTTGCTCCTGCGATGTGGGTTCAAAATCTTTTGGCGTCAATCCTGCTTCTGTGACGATGCGCGGCACGATCTCATCCCAGGCCACCGGCATCAGGTGAATTCCATGAATTCCCTGCCCGTGATAGGTCTTGATCCTGCCGATCAATTCTAACGCGATTTGGATGCCTTCGGCCTGGGCGTTGCCGGCTGAGTCGGCCGCCTGCATGCGCTGCAGGATGGTCTCCGGCATGTAAACTCCCGGCACCTCTTTCAGCATCGTCGCCATCTTCAGGCTCTTGACCGGCGTGATGCCGATCAGGATGTAAACCTTGCCCAGGACGTTTCGCCTGGCCAGCTCGTTGAGCCAGACTTCCATACCGTCAATATCGAAGACCAGGTTGGTCTGGAAGAACTGCGCTCCGGCATTGACCTTCTTCTGCTCGCGCAGGGCCTGGAACTTTGGGCTGGAGGCAAAGGGCGAGGCTGCCGCGCCCAGGAAGAACTTCGGCGGAAACTTGATCTCGCGCCCGTCCAGATACTTGCCCTCGTCGCGCATGCGGCGCAGAATCCAGAGCATCTGCACGGCATCCAGGTCGTTGATCTCCATCTTCTCGCGCGGGGGCGGGGAGAGTCTGGCGCTGTCGCCGCTCACGCAAAGGATGTTGCGCACACCCAGGGCCGTCGCGCCGATGACTTCGCTTTGGAAGTTGCTGCGCGAACGATTGCGGGCCGAGATCTGCAGGACGGGTTCGGCGCCGTGCGCCACCGCGATCTGGCTGCAGGCCCAGGAGGTCATGCGCGGCGTGGCGGAGGCGGTGTCGGTAAAGTTGAGCCCGGAGACGCAGCTTTTCGTGGCTTCGATGTGCTGGATCAGCTTATCTGTTTTGGATGAAAGCGGGGGAGTGATCTCGCTGGTCACGACGAATTCACCGGCCGCCAGCCTGCGCTGCAGGGTGGACACAGGTTCGGCCGGAACAGGCGGATGATATTCGCGGTCGCCCTGCCACCAGTCCGGCTGGCGGATCGGGCGGAAGATCCCCTCCCAGGTTTGATGGCGAGTCTCGGCGGAGCGGGAGAGGAGTCCGCCGGCAACTTTTTTTACGCCAACCTTTTTGACCTGCCGAACGACGTCCAGCCAGGTATCCGTCCCGACCTTCTCCCAATCCAGCGGGGGCAGGACCTCGAGCAGACAATCCTCGCGCCCCATGCGGAACGACCGTTCATAGATCCTGTACCACATGCACGGGCGCGTACTGTCCACGTAGCAGCGCTCGGGGGTCGAGCCGCCGCAGGGACCGTTGCGCAAACCCTTTGGGCATTCCATCGGGCAGATGAAGGCGGTCTCCTGCAGGAGACAGTTGCCGCACATCCGGCAGCCGAAAAGCGGACTCTTGACAGAGTATTCAATGAATTCCAGGGCGCGGTCTCCAAATTTATCCCGTTTGAAGGGAGAGTACGCGGGCTGCCATCTTCGACCAGGGGTAAAGCCAGGCATAATGACTCCGATTTTTAAATTGTATATAATTTCTGTCCCAGCTATTCTAGCTGGTTTCGAGTGGCGAAAATAGTGCTTTTCCGCCCTCTGTTGGCGAAAATTTGTAATGTTATTCGTTGGGATGATGCATGAATCGCCCCAACGTGTGTCAAATTTCGCGTTTTCTCGTTGTATTTAACAGGGTAATTAGATTCGGAAGTTTATGAATGCGGGATGGAGGAGTATGCAAGTCGATCTTGAACAAAAGCCAAAGACCTATGTCGTGATCAACCCCGTGGCGGGCCTTTCGCAGCTGGAAACCGTCCGGGAACGGATTCAAACGGCGATGCAGGAGCGTGACATTCCCTTCGAGATCTACGAAACGACCGGCGAGGAAGATCTCAAGCAGATGGTCCGTGATAAGGTTCAGGAGGGGTTCAAACTTTTTATTTCAGCGGGTGGGGATGGAACCCTCTCAAGTGTGCTGGACGGCCTGGTCGGTACGGAGATCCCGCTGGTCATTATTCCGACGGGTACCTGGAATGCCCTGGCCCGGGCCCTGGACATTCCCCTGCAGCTGGAGCCAGCCATCGATCTATTATTTCAGGAGCATGAGATTCGCACGATCGATGCCATGCAGGTCGGCGAAGACTATTCTGTTCTAAGTATCAGCGCCGGGGCCGGCTCGCTGACGATGAAGGAAGTGGAACGTGAGGAAAAGCGTCGCTGGGGCATTCTTGCGGATGTAAAAGGTGCCCTGACTCAACTCCTGAAATTTCGCTCCTATCAGTTCGATGTCAAAATCGACGGCAGCCCGACAAGATTTCGGGCCTCAGAGCTGATGGTTGCCAATAGCGCGATCCTGGGTCTGAAGGCCTTCCAGC
>JBAVVF010000169.1:0-8626 GCA_049697155.1 Anaerolineales bacterium | reverse complement strand
CCTGAACTTCCTGTCCGGCTTGCGCAAAAACACTGCTCATCTGTACTCCGAATCTAATTGACTCATCTGCTCGTCAATTTGCTTTCGAATCTCATCCAGCTTTTCCAATTCTTCGTTGGGCACCATGCTCTTCATGCGGATCAGGACATCCACCACCGGCAGATTGTGGATCACGGAAACGGGCGCGCGCCGCTTGACAATCCGCAGGGCGCGCTCATGGAAATGCAGGATCAAATCGAGCATTCGAATCTGTTTTTCCACCGGAGAATAGGCATCCACCGTATCCATAGCATTTTGCTGGAGGAACCCTTCCCGCAGCAGACGTGCCGTTTCCAGGATCAGACGCTCTTCGTCGGGCAGCGCATCCGGACCGACCAGCTTGACGATCTGCGACAGGCGCGCCTCCTCGCTCAGGATCTCCATGGCATGATTGCGCATCCGCAGCCAGTCCACGCCGACCTTCTCGCGCCACCAGCCCGCCACATCTTCCAGGTATTCGCTGTAACTGTCCAGCCAGTGGATGGCGGGAAAGTGGCGGGCCGACGCCAGCGATTTATCCAGCGCCCAGAAGCAGCGGATGAAGCGCTTGGTATGCTGGGTGACCGGCTCGGAGAAGTCGCCGCCCGGAGGCGAGACCGCGCCGACGATACTGACCGAACCAAAGTCGCCATTGACCGTTTCCACATATCCGGCGCGCTCGTAAAACTCCGCCAGCCGCCCGGCGAGGTACGCCGGATAACCTTCCTCTGCCGGCATTTCCTCCAGGCGGCCGGAAACCTCGCGCAGCGCTTCGGCCCAACGCGAAGTGGAATCCGCCATCAAGGCCACGTGATAACCCATATCACGGTAGTATTCGGCGATCGTGATGCCCGTGTAAATGCTGGCTTCACGGGCCGCCACCGGCATGTTGGAAGTGTTGGCGATGAGCACGGTACGCTCCATCAGCGGGCGACCGGAGCGCGGGTCGACGAGGTGCGGGAACTCCTGCAGCACTTCGGTCATCTCGTTGCCGCGTTCGCCGCAGCCGATGTAGACGATCACTTCCGCGTCCGCCCACTTGGCGATGCTGTGCTGGGTCACGGTCTTGCCTGAGCCAAACGGACCCGGAATGCCTGCCGCGCCGCCCTTCGCCACCGGGAAGAACGTATCCAGGATGCGCTGGCCGGTGATCAACGGAGTCGTGCTGGCAAGGCGGGATTTGTACGGGCGATATTTACGCACAGGCCAGCGCTGAAGCATGGTCAGTTCTTTTTCCTCCTTGCCAACCTGCAGGCGCGCGATCGGCTCCTCGATGGTGTACTCCCCTTCTTCAGCCACCCAGGTCAGGGTCCCGGAAAGATCGGGTGGGACCATGATGCGATGCTCGAACGTTTCCGTCTCCATTACAATGCCATAGATCTGCCCGCCGACGACGCTGTCGCCTGCCTTTGCGCGCGGAGTGAACTTCCAGCGATCCTTGCGATACAACGGATCGAGCCGCATGCCGCGCCCGATGAACGAACCGGACTGCATTTCGATCAGAGGCAGGGGGCGCTGGACGCCGTCGAAGATGCTTTTCAGCAGGCCCGGTCCAAGCTCCACCGACAGGGGCAGGCCGGTTCCAAAGATGGGCGCCCCGGTTCGCATCCCCGAAGTCTCTTCATAAACCTGCGCGGTAATAATGTCACCGTCCAAACCAATGACCTCCCCCACCAGGTGTTCATCTCCCACCTCCACCAGCTCGAGCATACCGACGTGACGTGAACCACGCGCCCGCACAACGGGTCCGTTGATCCAGGTCACTACCCCGATTTGTTCACTCATAACTTCTCTCCCATCAGCACGTGATAGACCGCAGAGCGAAGCTGGCTTTGCAATCTGTCCAGGCGGGTTTCCAGGGTGTTGTTGAAATGCAGATGCCCAGCGGAGGCTTCGACGACGACTCCCGTGCCTTCCTCGAGCGCCTGGCCGACAGACAGCTCCGCGTTCAACTCCTTCGAGAGATCCGCGAGCACACCATCCTTCAAGGCTTTCTGTGTGACCGGGTCTGCGCGCACGACCGCCTTGCTGGCTTTCAACTGGACAAGTCCTTCGCGCAGCAGCTGCGCCGCCAGCTTGTTGTAATCGGCGCGCTTTTGCAGGGCCGGAAGTTTCTGTTTGGCGGCATCAAAGACCCGGTCCAGCAGTTTTTCGCGATGCTCCAGCTGCCGGGTGCGGGCTTTCAATTGGGCGCCTGCAACCACCTGACCGCGCAGACGTTCGGCCTCCTGCCGGGCCTGATCCAGGATTTGCTTCCGTTCCTTCTCCGCCTCATCCTGGGCGCGCTGCCGAATGGCATCCGCCTTGGCCTGCGCCTCTTCCTTGAGCTGTTCCGCGTCGACGTCGGCTTCCTTCAGGATGGCACGTGACAAAATTTCGATATCTTCTTCTGGTCTCATGTCTTACTCGCTTATCTGTCATTGCGAGGGAGCCACCGGCGACCGAAGCAATCTCACTTACAGTATGTGGGATTGCTTCGCCGCAGAGCGGCTCGCAATGACGGCCAATAAAAAATAAAACTACAATTTGATGCCGATCGCCTTCAGCACAACATCGCTCAAAGAGGGTTGATCTTCGGGGACGCCGGCCGGGGAGGGGATCTCGACAACCAGCGGGATGGTGCTGTGCAGCTTGAGATGCTCGACCCGCTCCTGGAGCATTTGAGCGACATCCTGCGTGACCAGGATGATGCCAATGTCCTTCGCAGCCAGGGCCTTATCCAAAGCCTTGTCCGCCTCCTCCGCGCTGGTCACAGCCTGGCCGCCCACACCGGCAAGGGAGAAGCCCAGGACTGCCTCCCGGTGACCGATCACCAAGACTTTCATTGCAACCTAGCGACCCAGGATAATGAACGAAATCATCAGGCCGTAGATCGCGATCCCTTCGGACAGGCCCACAAAGATCAGGGAACGCCCAAAGGACTCGGGTTTCTCGGCCGTCGCGCCGACCGCCGCGGCACCGGAGCCGCCCACCGCAATCCCTGCGCCGATGGATGCCAGACCTGTGGAGAGTGCTGCCGCGAGAGTTACGTACGGGTCAGCGCCGCCCTCCTGCGCCATTCCGGCCGCCAGGACGGTGGAAGGCGAAGCGAACCAGACCATCATCAGTCCGGCCGCCATCATGCCAATAATGAAGTTGAAGGCATTGAAACCGGTCACCAGGCGGGCGAGGGCCCTGGCCGGGCTGGTCTTGCCATTTTGAAGGATATACACAACCGCAGGCACGACTGGGATCAAGCCAACAAGAACCGCAAAAATGACAAACATCTTTTTCTCTCCTCGTATATTTTTTTGAACACTCGAAAGATTGCAGAATATTTGATTACCTCATACGTTTCCTCGATTACCCCTCCTCCTTTGCAGGAGTGACAGCCAGAGGCTCGAAGCGCATGCCGCCTCCCGTGAAGAATTTTCCCAGGAATTCATAGTAGTTCAGACGCATGGTCTGGATACCCACAATGAGACCTTCAAAGCCGATGATAAAGATATTGCCAAGCAAAACCACCAGCCAATACTTGAAGCCAAGTTCCTCACCGGCCAGGGCAAAAATCGCCATACTTACACCGCCATGCGCCACGGCAAAGGCCCCCACACGCACAAACGACAATGTGTTGCTCAACTGGCTGATCAGGGTTTCGAATAAATCCATAAAGGCCTGGACCAGATACATGATGAACCCGCCGATCCCGCGAGCTTCGATCACCGGGCGGTGACCTTCCATCCAGTTGATAAACACCTCGGAGAACATGATCCCAAACCCAAAGATCAGGGCCAGAATACTCCAGGGCAATGGGATACTGCTAATGGCAACCGCTATTTGGGGAATGATCGGCAGACGCAAGGCCTGGACTGCCATACCCAACAGGCCAAGGAAGGATAGATAGAGCGCCAGACCCACGAACCCGGTGTGCCCGAAGATCAGATGGGCCCACTCGCGGGAGCGAACCTGATTGAAAATCGCGAGTAAATAAGCAACGAGCAAAAGAACGATCCCCACATCGATTGCAATCCCCAGGACGGGCAGCGTATCGTGAAGCGGGCTCAACCAGAGTGGATGGAACTCAAACCCAAAGGCATGTGTGAAATGTTCGCCTTCGAAGCCGAATACACTTCCATACAACACGCCAAAGATCGCGGCCGAAACCCCACAATACGCAATCAGCAGGCCCAGGCTCTTCATGCCCTTCATGATCACACCGCGATCCAGAAGCAGTCCCAGGATCAGCAGCACGAGGCCCTGGCCCAGATCTCCGAACATCGCGCCATACAGGAGCGGGAAGGTGAACGCCACCAGGATGGTTGGATCCAATTCCCCGTAGCGCGGGCGCGCATAGGTATTCACCAGCATCTGGAACGGTCTCAGGAATTTATTATTGAATAAAGCTACGGGCACGTTCTGGTTGTGTCCAGTGCGGCTGGTCGGCAGAGTTTCGATCAAAATCTCTCTGGAGGCCTGCTTGAGCCGATGAGTGAGGTCCCCTAGCTTGTCAACCGGAACCCAGCCCGTGATCACATACGTGTGACGGAGCTGTCCAAAGCGCACGATGGCATCCGACAGGACCCGGCTGGTATGTATCTGCCAGAGCAGGTCGCGCAGCTGATCCCGGCGCTGTTCGCCAAAGCGACCGAGGGTGGACTCCAGCTCTTCGATCCTGCGCTGTGTGCTCTCGATGGTATTGCGCAGCGACTCGATGATCTTCTCCGGTGTGCCCTGATAATCCTCCGGCAGGCTCAGCGGGTCAAGGTAGGCGCTGCGGGCGGCGCGCTGCAACACGTCGGCGTTGGCCTTCGTCCCTGCCAGCCAGACGACGGGCCGGCCCGGGTCGGAGCGCAGGGTCAGAAAAACATGCGGGACACGCGCCAGGCTGGTCTGCAGACGATCCAGGTTCGCGGACGGCATAAGTCCCAGCATGGAGAACATGTAGCGCGAGTCGCGCAGGGAGCTAATGTCGATGTCAACGTCTTCCACGGGTTCCAGCTGGTGGAGAATGCTTTCGAGCTGTTCCAGGCGCTTGCGCAGTTCGGAAAGCTCGTCATTGGTGCTGCGGACTTCCTCTTCGATCTGCTCCACCAGCGGGCGGACGGTTTCGATCTCGGCCATCCCGCTGCGCTCCGCGTGTGCGTCAGAGGCGGGCGGCTGTCCCTCATCGATGTTCAAAGCCTGCATCACGGTCTGGACCCGGCGCTCCAGCGCAGCATACTGGGCGGCTGTTTCCTGCCAGGTGTTGGCAGAGCCGGAGGCCACCCCTGGATAATTGCTGTCCGTCTGGTGAAAAACCCCATAGCCGCTCAAGGACTGTGTCACAGCCACAAGATCCTTGGACGGAACGATCAACTCGATCTCAACCATCTCTCTCGGAAAGAACATGTAAACTCCAGTCTCTAAAGTTAGTTGGTAGGTTGGCAGTTGGTAGATTGGTAAATTGGTGGTTGCTTGATTCTCCGAGCCAGCCAACTATCTAACTATCTAACTATTTGACTATCGAACTATCAAACTACATCTCTCAACATGTAAGGCAGGAATTCCTCCTCCGGCATCTGGGAAGACTTCGCTTCGATGAGCACGGTCAGATCCTCGATCTCAAGTTCGCTCAGGATCAGAAAAGCCAAAGGTACGCCGATATGGAAGGGATTACCGGTAAAAGCCGCCAGGCACTGCTTCATCAGGCGTCGTTTCAGCTGGATTTCCAGCTGGGGCATGCCGGTCCGCGGCTGGTCGAGCAGCGCGTTGAGATCGGGGATGCCCGGGAAGACGCGCCCCACCACCGACGACAGATCCGCTCCGGCTGCGATGGCGCGGACATCCTCGTCCCGGACGCGATATCCGAACGGCAGGGTATAGTTGATGACTTCCTCTTCCGAAAGCCCGTGATAAACCTTATAACGGATCACCCACATGAGGTTATTCACATCCATCAGCGAACCGATGATACGCGCAGCCTGCTCCCGGTCCTGGCCCTGCAGCTTTTTGGCCTCCTGCCAGAGCTGCCGCCAGTAGTAGAGATCCAGTGCGACCTCCAGCGGGAATAAATTCTGTTCGGCGCTGTAACGTTTCATCGCGAAGGAAAGCGTCTCGTAATAGGGAGTGCCCTGCAGCAATTCGATCGCGGCCCCGACGCTCCCCGACTCCACCATGGCTTGCGCCGGCAGGACGGTCATCGAGCCCATCGGGAAGAGCACATCCTCCACCCGCTCCCAGGAGGGATCGGTGACGATGGCGCGCAGCACGGCTTTCAGGTTTTGGACTTCAAAATAACGATAGAGTTGTTTGAGGAGCGAGCGGGCATGTTCCGGCGCCATCTGGATGACGCTGTGATAGGAATCCGCCAGCCGGCCCTTGATCGCCAAATCCACCTTTTGCGGCGTTAGATCTTTGTCCTTCAGGTTTTCGAGGTAGGGAGCGTAGGCTGTTTGTTTAAGCTGGGTGATGAGGGTGGCAAAGTCAGGGGCGTCGCTGAGGCGGGCAAAATCCTGCGGGCTGAGCAGGGACGAATACATTGCCCGTACTCTGGCGCTGATGGCCGCGTACCCGGAGACACCGCTCTTGGCCATGGGAATTACTCTCTGCCGATGACGCGATCGAGCAGGTAGTTGACCGCCCGGTCGAAATTGCTCATCGCCAGGGTTTCCAGCTGGCGGTTCTTTTCCTCGGACTCCGCCAGGATGCGGTCGATCTCCCCCTCCGCTCTGGCCCTCGCGATGATCTGGCGAGCTTCCGCCTGCGCCTCGGCGCGGGCCTTATTTACGATGTCCTGGGCTTCCTGTTCTGCCAACGCGGGGAGTTTTTGGGCTTCATTGAGCGCGGCGTCATAGTTTTCCTGAGCCTTCTTCTCAATATCAAGTACCTGCCTGATACGATTCTCGTTCATGGCTTTCTCTCCTCACCGAATGGTCTCTTCCCATCCAATTAAGGCGCTATTGTAAGATAAAAATTGTCGATAATCAAGGTCTAAATAGAATTCAATAGGTTACAGCATGAAATTCAGCAAAAGTTGACCGATTCCTGGTCTTTTCCGGGGCCTTTTCGTTCGGCAAGGACTTTGCGCAGCCCCCGGCAGCATACAACCCACCGAAAACTGACCGAAGATCTCACAAAGTTTTTCAGCCACAAATTTTGTTGAACACTCCATACAAGACAGCGGCTGGCGTTTGACTCGTCAGACAACCGCAGCCGATCCTCCGAAAACTAAAAATGAGTAAGTTCTTAGAAACGGGTGGTAATTAACAACAATTTTGCTACATCCAATTTGCAAATTACAGACGTATATAAGTGATATAAGGCCCTGGCATTGACCAGGGCCTTGTAGAAAATTGAGAGGAGAGAAGATGGAATTCATCAATCGCTTGATCGTTGCCCTGACGGAAGTGCATCCCACCCATCCCATGGTGGTGCACTTCCCCATCGCCCTGACCGGTGCCGCGTTCCTTTTTATCCTGCTGGCCTCCTGGAGAAAAAACGCCTCCCTAGAACAGGCTGCCTTTGCGAATATTGTGCTTGCTTCCCTGGGCACCCTCGCGGCAGGCCTCACCGGCATTATGGACAACGTGAAAAACTACGATGGTGACGCGCCCAACTCGATGACAAAGATCACTCTGGCCACAATCCTGCTGCTCCTTACGGCGGGACTCAGCATCGCCCGTTACCGCAACCCGGATCTGTTTTGGAAAGGCAATCGCTTCTTATATGCCGCGTCGTATGGCATTAGTTTTGGCATCGCGCTCGTCCTGGCGTTTCTGGGCGGCGTCATTCTATATGGTTTTTAGGAGTAGATAAAAAATGAAGTCCTTGTATGCAAAGATCGCGCTAACTGTTTTGATCGCTGGATTGTTATCCGCCTGCGGGACTCAGCCTGCGGGCATACCCGTTTCGGGTGCCACCGAGACCGCCCTTCCCGCCACCCAGGTGCCGACCGATCTTCCCACCGACACCGCCGCGCCGACCGAGCCGGCCGCCGCGACCGAAGCCCCGGCTACGCAGCCGGCCGCGGCAGGCGCGACGGTCAGCTTCGCGACCGATATCCTGCCCATCTTCGAAAGCCGCTGCATCAATTGTCACGGAGGGGATCGAACACAGGAGGGCCTGGACTTGAAAACGCACGCCGCGTTGATGGCCGGTTCCAACAATGGTTCTGTTGTTACCCCGGGAGATGCCGCGAACAGCCTGCTGGTTGAGCTGGTCGTCACCCAGAAGATGCCCAAGCGTGGACCCAAACTCACGCCGCCTCAGATCGAGCTGATCACGGAGTGGGTCAACCAGGGCGCACTGGACAATTGAAGCAGCATATGATTTGCGTAAAAAACTGCCTGAATATGGACAATCTGAGTTTTATATTCTGGTATAATGTGCCCGCTTGAAAACGGAGAGGTCGCGTAGTCTGGCTTAGCGCGCACGCTTGGAAAGCGTGTAACCCACAAAGGTTCGCGGGTTCAAATCCCGCCCTCTCCGCTCCTAGACACTCTCTTCGCTCGACAAGAGTTTGTCTACAAATGTGCCCTTTTTGCCGAAAGGGCACATTCCTTTTTAATTTGCGTTAATTTAACTCAAGTTGCTACCTAGAGTAGCTGGTATAGAAAAGTCCATGAGTTTGCATTACAGTTGGGGTATCCCG
>JBAVVF010000168.1:0-3165 GCA_049697155.1 Anaerolineales bacterium | reverse complement strand
ACAACTGCTCAACCTGGTTAACCTGGCTCAAAAGACCGGAACTTTGGTCGTAGATGGCCCCAGCGAACAGGCTTTTATTTCGTTCCGCGAGGGCAAGCTGGCTTATGCACGCGTCGGCAAGGATGATGGAAGCCTGGCGGCGGTCTTACACAAGGCCAACCGGCTGACGGTCAATCAATATCGGGCGATTGTCGAGCGGGCCGGAAAGATCACGGATAAGGAACTGGGGTTACTGCTGATCAACGCCGGCTACCTCACGCAGGAAGAAATCCTTGTTAATTTGCAGGGCTATTTTACGGACATCCTGCGCCGGCTCTTTACGTGGGTGGAAGGTTTCTTCCGCTTCGAGGGGGAGATGCTGGCGCCCGAGGATCGCATCAATGTGCGGCTGGACCTGGAAAACATCATCATCGAAGGCTCGCGCCAGCTGCGGGAGTGGGAACAATTACAGGATGAAATCCCCAGCCTCGACATGGCCCTCAAGTTTACCGACCGCCCGTTGAAGAATGTGAACCTGAATGTGGAAGAGTGGCGGGTCGTTTCCTTTATTAACCCCAAGAACACGATGAAACAGATCGCGCAGACGAACAAAATGACCGATCTGGAGGTTCGCCGGATCGTTTATGGTCTTTTGCAGGCCGGGCTGGTCGAAATCGTCCGGCCGGTGGGCATGGTGGTTCCGGTAAGTCCAAAGACCTTCCCGACCCAGGACAGGGAAGAACAGAAGTCATTGGTCAATAAATTGATTGGGCGCATACGCTCGCTGTAATCATTGAGGCGGAAGGATAAGCAATTATGCAAACAGTAAAAATGGTGGTGACCGGACCTTTCAGCGCTGGCAAGACCGAGTTCATCCAGTCGGTCAGCGAAATCGATGTCGTCTCGACCGAGCGCAAGATCTCCAGCGCGGCGGAACGCTCCGTTAAGGAGGCGACAACCGTTGCCATGGACTTCGGCCGGATCACGGTGGATGAAGATCTGGTTCTTTATCTGTTTGGTACTCCCGGTCAGAAACGCTTTGACTTCATGTGGGAGATCCTTTCGGAAGGCATGCTGGGTTTTATCGTGATGGTAGACAGCACCCGCCCTGAAACGTTCCGCGAGGCCCGCTCGATCCTGGAAACCTTCCGGGCCTATGCCCCCACGCCGTACGTGGTGGCTGCCAACAAGCAGGACAAAGAGGACGCCTGGGATCTTGAAGATATGCGCCATGCGCTGCGGCTGGAAAGCAAGGTCAAGTTTCTGCCCTGCGTTGCCACAGACAGGGATACTGTGAAAGCGGTCCTGCTTGAATTGCTCTACAGCATTCTGGCTGAAATGGAGTCGGGCGAATAGGGGAACCCGCTTGGTAAGCAGCCGTGTCATCAATCACCACTGATCAAGGCATCGTTCATTATGAGGTTTACGGGCGGGGCAGACCCGTCATTCTCCTGCATGGCTGGCTGGGTTCATGGGGCCTCTGGCAGGAAACGATGGCCTTCCTTGGGCGCTATTACCGGACGTATGCACTTGATTTCTGGGGGTTCGGTGAATCAGGCAAAAAGCGCGAAACCTATGCCGTTCAGGATTTCGTCAGCCTCGTCGACCAGTTCATGGAACAGCTCGGCATCGTCAATGCGCCGCTGGTGGGTCACAGCATGGGCGGCACAGTCAGTCTTTCGGTGGCGATCAAATACCCTCAGCGGGTCAGTAAAGTTGTCGTAGTCGGTTCACCCATCGTTGGCTCCTCACTGGCGATGCCGCTAAAGCTGGCGGGCTACCGGGGCATTGCGTTCATGCTTTTCAACATGATGGGCGCTTTTCGCCTGGCCATGCGGGTGGCTTCGCCGGTGATCTGCCGGGATGAGCGCTTTGCCAATATGATGGACCGTGACCTCTCACGCACCACTCTTGAATCCTTCCTGCTTTCGATTGCCTCCCTGCGCCGCACCGACCTGCGTCCCATGCTCGGCCAGATCAAGGTGCCGGCCATGGGCATGTATGGCGACCGCGATGTGATCGTCCACCCCAGGCAATGGGAGCCCATGCTCAAGGGGATCAGCCATGCCCGCATCGAACGCTTCCCCTCCTCGGGGCACTTCCTTATGCTGGAAGAGCCGCAAAGCTTTGGAGAGAAGCTCAAATCATTCCTGGATACGAGTGAACCCGCGCCTGCCGTGGTCCCGTCAGCAACCCTCTCGCCCACACCTTCCGTAACCCTATGACCGCCCCGGCCCAGTTTTATTATCCAAACCGGATGGGGAGGATTATTCTGCTGTCCATGGAGGAGGTAATGGGCCGCAATGGGGTCAACGCCGTCCTAAAACTTGCCTCGCTCCCCGCTCTGATCGAGAATTATCCGCCCGACAACCCGGGTCTTGACTTTCCCTTTTCGACGGTCAGTAACCTCACCGAAGTGCTGGAGCAGCTTTACGGCCCTCACGGCGGCCGAGGACTTGCTCTGCGGGTCGGGCGGGCCTGTTTCAACAATGGGGTGCGTCAGTACAGCACGCAGCTCGGTTTGACCGAAATGGCCTTTCGTCTGCTGCCTCTTCCGGCCAAGCTGCATACCGCCGGATATGCCTTCGCCGAGCTGTTCAATAAATTTACCGATCAAAAAGTCCAGATTGAAGAAGAGGATGGCAGATTGCTTTGGCACATCGAGCGCTGTCCGCTCTGCTGGGAGCGCAAGGCTCACGATCCGGTCTGCCATCTGGCGGTGGGATTGTTGCAGGAGGCGCTGTACTGGCTGAGCGGCGGGCGGGTCTTCAATGTAGAGGAAAAAACGTGTATTGCGGCGGGGGACAAAGCCTGTACCATCGTGATCGATCAATCTCCCATCTTCTAGGCGGAAGATCAGCCAAACAAATCTGTAATTTAGGGGCAGCCGGAATCAAGTTCCCGTTCCTGTTTTGTCGATTTTGTGGAATAATTGCATTGATATGCTCAAGGTCATTCTCAACGCTCCCAACCCGCTGACCCCGTTCAATGAACCTGCTCGGGATTTACGCATACAAAACACCCCCCTCTGGTTACATCAGCGCAATGTTCTTGCGTCCTATACGGAAAGTGAAGTCGAATTAAAGCCGGGCCAGCGCTTTCCACAGCAGCGCGGCGAGATGATCGTTTACCGGGACAACCTGTTCTTCGACAAGGAATACATCGACACGTTTATTGCGCTGGCCA
>JBAVVF010000167.1:0-7557 GCA_049697155.1 Anaerolineales bacterium | reverse complement strand
GCTCTTCTGCAGGATAAAAGGAAAGTGCTTTTTGCAGCAAGCTTTTAAGCTCGTTCAAAAAGGGATAGCGCGGATTAAAAACATAGGGGCGGGTTCGTCCGACTGCACGGCTGACCAGAACCCCGCTTTTCTCGAACTTGTCCAATTGCATCTGGATGGATTTCAAGTCCGTTTTATAGAAACCGGCAATCTCGCGTGCATAACCTTCTTCACGCGCAAAGATATAGATCAATACTCTTTCTGCATTTTTTGAGCAAAGAAGCGATTCGATCATAAGCGGACTTCTTGTGACGGAAAAACACCGTCATATGACGTATATTTTCCGTCATTGTATCACTGCTTCTTCAGGTTCACTCTTTTATGTCCATATTTTGTGTAACGCACGTACCTTTCAGGTTCTTTTCGGTGCAGATCATGATGACTGCCCGCAAGGTCTGCCCGCGCCCCGACCATTTGAACGGCGGACTGTAAACATAGCCGGTCCCGCCGGGGTTGAGGGGAGCGATATTCTTGGCCAGGACACAGCGGACTTTCAGGTCAAAGGCGTTAAGCGCCTGCTCGACCGATTTGTTGGCCTTGTAATTTGTGACTTTGATATAGGCCGAGCGGAACGGAACGCTGCCCACGTTCTCGACGGTAAACACGGCGAAATCAACTCCCTCACAGGTATCGAATTTCTTGAAGCTGAGGTTGAAATATGGAGGCGCCGTGGGCGAAGGTGGAGGCGTGTATTTCGGTAGGGCGGTTGTCTCCCCGCTGATGCGAATGTTCTGGGCCAGCAGAAAACACTGCTCTTCGGGCTTCTCCGGGTTTTGGACAAACCAGTAGCCTCCACCCAGATCCCTGGCGACGACATCGAGCAGCTGTCCAACCTGGTAGGTGGCCACCAGCTTGTAGATCCCGCCCGGGCCGGTGCGACAGTTCGACTCACGCACCACCTCTGCCGCCGGCGGTTCGGGGGTGGAGGTCGCGCTCGGTTTGGGAATCCGCGTTTGGGTGGGAGTGAGAGTGGGAGTCCCCGTCGGAATGACTTCGGCCGGCAGGGTTTGCGTGGCAGTCGCTTCGACGGCTGCTACCGGGCTCGCCGTGCTGGTCTCGGGAGCTGCGCGGCGGCCGGGCAGGTTGCAGGCAGAAAGAACCAATGCCATCGTTATCAGGAGACCGGGAAGTTGGAAAAAGATTCTGCGCATGATGCCTCCTCGATGATCCGGTTGGGATGCAGCAATATGGAAAGCCTTATCTGTTTACTCCTTGCGCACGGGATTCTTCAGAACGCCCAATCCTTCGATTTCCACGACGACCTCGTCTCCATTCTTTAGCTCGCCGACCCCGGCAGGCGTGCCCGTGAAGATCAAATCCCCGGGCTCTAGCGTCATCACGGATGAAACGTAGGCGATCAGCGTGGGAACGTTGAAGACGATGTCCCGCGTGGATGCCATCTGGCGCATCTGCCCGTTGACGCGGCAGGTCAGGACCGCGTCGGCCGGGTCGAACTCGGTGTCGATCCACGGCCCGAACGAACAAAAGGTATCGAAGCCTTTGGCCCGCGTCCATTGGTCGTCGGTCCTCTGCAGGTCGCGGGCGGTCACGTCGTTGCCGACGGTGTAGCCCAAAATATATTTTTTCGCCTCCTCAGCCGTGACGCGGCGGCCGCGTTTGCCGATGACAACAACCAGCTCGCCTTCATGTTCCACCTGCGCGGATTGGGGCGGCAGGAGAATCGTATCTCCGTCGGCAATGATCGAAGAAGGCGGTTTCAAAAAGATGAGCGGAACCTGTGGGACTTCATTGCCCAGTTCCCTGGCGTGTTCCACATAGTTGCGTCCCACGCAGATGATTTTGCTCGGCTCGGACGGGGCCGCCAGCTTCACGTCCGCCAGAGGCGTTTCGGCTTCCTTGCGGCGGTAGCGCCCGAAGACGTTTCCGCCGATCTCGCCCACCTTATCCTCGAACAGCCACCCGTACTTTGGCTTCTTCCCGCCATCTGTTGCATAACGAACGATGCGCATGCTTCCTCCGGATTGATCAACTGAGTATTCTGACCGGAAAGTGTAGCACAATTCCAAGAGAGTCGCTAAAAGAATAAGCTGCATCCATCGTCGCCACAGAGCGCACTGAGTTCATTGAGAAAAACTCTCCGTTCTCTGTGGGCTCGGTGGCAAGCCCGCGCAACCAGGCACTCCCAATTTAAAAAACGTGGCTGGCAATCGCGGTATAATGCCCCCACCTAGTTCGTGCGGGCGCATAGCTCAGTTGGTTAGAGCGCTTCTTTTACACAGAAGAGGTTCGAGGGTTCGAGTCCCCCTGCGCCCACCAAAAAATGTAGGCTTTTCAGCCTACAAAACATAACAACCCCCTAATTATGGGGGTTGTACTTATATTGAAGAGAAAACTAGGTTTTTCTCTTCTTTTTCGATATCAGGATGTTCTCCAACTCGCTCAACCACTCCAGCGACTTTTCCCAGCGCTTGCGCGGATAGACGGCAAATAGCTTGTCGGGGCGGTCCCATTTCGGTCCGGGCGGACCCGATTCATCCTTCATCAGACTCTTCACCCCCCACAAACCCTTATATTTTACCCATTCCGGTTCGGGAGATAAAAGGACCTGCTTCCACTCGTGCGAACGCGGGTGCACCACCTTGCGGTCCGACATGACCCGCTTCAGGTAGCTGCTCGAGCGGCCGATCCTTTCGCCCCTTGCACTTCCCTTATATCCAATCCGGAAGCCGTCACCGCTGGCGATCTCGAGCGGCAGGCTGACCATGTAATGATCCTTCTCATCGCGCAGCTTCTCGAAGCCTTCCTCCGTCAATGCGGTGGCAGGATGTTCGGCCAGCTCGTGCAGGGCGATCTGACGTTCCTTTTCGCTGGGATTGACGAGCATGAACAGGAAATGGATCAAGCCATCGACCCAGTAAATGAAGCGCTGGAAAAGCCCTTCCTGGAACAGGCTGGCTGAACGGATCACTTGCGGGTGGGAATAGTTGGCGTGTGACCCCAAAGCAACATAAATCAGTGCATGGGTTGTTTCATTCCCATTCTTATCCTTGACACGCTTTACATCCTCCCACAATTCCATGGCTCCGGTCCCGTGCTGGGAAAGCAGCAGCGAATAGGGCTCGTCATTCTTCAAATAGACGGCGACCATCTCCCAATCGCCTTCGTGATGGTTGATGCCGTTGGCTGCGAGACGCCAGTCATTGAACGCGTAAAAGAAATGGTATTGCAGGCTCTGCCAGTTGCTGCCTTCCACGTCCTGCCAGCGCGCCACGCGACCGTAATAGACGGGGTGAGGCTCGCCTTCCAGGATTTCCGCATACTGGTAAAAGGCTTTGCGGGCGACCGTCTCGGTGGCACGCGATAACATATCCATCACAACGCCAGGCGCCTCCGGGATGATATTGTCGAAGATGAACTTCATCGTGCGGATGGATACATAGAACAGCGCGAACACATAGATGGGCAGCAGGACCAGATATTCGATCTGCACGCTGACGAAGGAATGCGGTGTGAGAAAGAACAGGATCGGGGCCGCTTCCAGCAAAAAGAAGAAGAGCGCGGCCAGCGCGGCGGGGAAAAATCGCAGACGGATTGGCGAGGCCTGGATGAAGATGATGAAGGCCGCTATTAATGCCAGCAAGGCCGCGACCTCGACTCCTCGCCAGCCGGATATCAGCCAGCCTGCCGCGATCGTCAGGGCCGAGGCGACACCCCACCAGACCCAGACGTCGGAATCGATCAACGGGTCGTTGACAAAGCGCAGAAAATATTCGCTGCTTTCCAGCTTCCCGAGGCGCGTGGGCAGCGGCTCATTGGGATGCGACAGCAAACCCACCATGCCCTGGGGCCCGCTGGGAAAGATCGTGCATTTTTCGAGGTATGGCTCGACCGCCATGGGGACGAACCGCTCGCTTTTCGCGAAACGCAGGACCGGTTCGTATTTCTTAAGCAGTTCGGAATCATCCATTAAATAGATTGTGAAACGAATGGGCGGACTGCACTTTGCATTGGCTATTGAAAATACTGTAATGCCATGCGCAGACGTTCTTCGGTATCTTCCGGCGCGTCCTTCGGCAGGGCCTGGATTGCCGATTGGGCCTCCACGACCGAGTACCCAAGGGCGGTCAACGCTGCCAGAACTTCGCTGTCACGATCGGTCATGGCCGCCATCGTTGCCAGTGCGTCCATGGGCTTGAGCTTGTCCTTCAAATGCAGCGCCATCTTTTGGGCGGTCTTCTTCCCGACGCCCGGGACGCGGCTCAATACTTCCGCCTCATCCGCAAAGACGGCCCGCTGGACGGCGTCCAGGGTCATGGTGGAGAGTACAGACAGCGCGACCTTCGGGCCCACCCCATCCACGCCCAGGAGGACATTGAACAGTTCCCGTTCGGACTGCGATTCAAAGCCATACAGGATCAGCGCGTCTTCCCGGACGACGAGATGGGTATAGAGCAAAATGACCTCGCCGGCCTTCATCCGTGCGCGCAGGGGCGCCGGGACAAAGACACGCAGTCCCACGCCGCCCACCTCGAGGATGAGGGCGTTTTCTTCGACTTGTGCAATTTCACCGCGGAGAGTTGCTATCATAAGTTCTATTTTAACCCTTTAACCACGAAGGATACGAAGGGCACAAAGGTTCAAGAGCAAGAACCAGGTTGCCGTCGTGATTTAATCGTATCTCTTCGTATTCAAGTGAGTGATCGCGATCGCCAGGGCATCGGCCGCATCGTCGGGCTTGGGGATGGAATCAAGCTGCAGCAGGGCACGGACCATTTCCTGCACCTGCCTCTTCTGGGCGCCCCCGTAACCGGCCACGGCCTGCTTGACCTCGTTGGGGGTGTATTCAAAGGCCTGGATGCCTGCCTGCTGCAGACACAGCATGACCACCCCGCGCGCCTGTCCGACCGCCAGGGCCGTGGTCACATTCCGGGAGAAGAATAATTTTTCGACGGCGGCAATCTCGGGCTGGTATTCGCCGATCAGCTCACGCAGCTGGTCATAAAGCATCACCAGGCGCGCCGGGGCAGTTGCATCCTTGGGGGTCAGGATCACGCCATACTTAACAGCCACCAGGCTTCCGTCCTGTGTGACTCGCACAAGTCCGTAGCCCGTCGTTGCCGTACCGGGATCAATCCCTAATGCAAGGGTCATTTAAAAATTCACCGCGAAGAACGCCAAGTCCGCAAGGAATTCTTACAAAAACCTTCGCGATCCTTCGCGAGCTTCGCGGTTCAAAAATTTCAAGCTCTTTCAAGAGCCGCGAGAGCTTCGTCCGAAACCTTCAGGTTGGAGTAGACATTCTGTACGTCGTCAAGGTCTTCAATGGTTTCGAGAGCCCTGAGCACCTGGACCGTGTGGTCGGGACTGAGTTCCATTTCCTGTTTGGGGCTCATGCGCAAGCCGGCTTCCTCAGGCTGGACCTTGGCCTGGTGCAGGCGGGTGGCTATCTCTTTAAACGATTCCACCGGAGCCGTGATCTCGATCTGCCCATCCTCTTCAACGACATCGTTGGCGCCCGCCTCGATCCCAAGCTCAAAGGCTTTGTCGAAGTTCATCGCGCTGGCCGGGAACAGGAAGTAGGCAATCCGGTCGAACTGCCAGCCGACCGCGCCCGGTTCTGCCATGTTACCGCCCGCCTTCGTGAAGGCATGCCGGAGATCCGACACGGTGCGATTGCGATTATCCGTCACAGTCTCGACCATCACGGCGACACCGTGGGGTGCATAACCTTCATAGGTGATCTGCTCGAACACGACGCCGTCTTTATCTTCACCGGCGCCGCGTTTGATGGCGCGTTCGATATTATCTTTTGGCATATTTTCTGCGCGAGCCTTGTCCACAGCGAGACGCAAACGGAAGTTCGAATCGATATCGCTGCCGCCATCCCGCGCCGCCAGCACGATTTCACGGGCCAGACGCGTAAAGATGGCGCCGCGCTTGGCATCCGCGGCACCCTTTTTACGCTTAATCGTCGACCATTTTGAATGACCTGACATGTCGTTCTCCTTCAATAAAACCACGTAGTGGGAATTTTTGCAGTAAGCGGAAAAATTATACCATTTGACGTTATTTGACAAAAAAGCCCACTCCCATCGCCCGGGGCCCGGCATGGACCACGATGGCAGGCGGCAGTTCATAAATTGGAATATCCGAAACCGCCACTTTGGATTTCAACTCCTCGACGAGGGCCTGCGCTTCCTTCTCCGCCTCGACCTGGAGTACGCACAAATGAGCTTCCTCTCCGCCCGGGCAGGATTCCGTGACCACCTCGACGAGCCGCGCCAGGGCCCGCCTTTTCGTCCGCTGCTGTTCGAACGATTCGACCTGCCCGTTCTTCATCTGCAGGATCGGCTTGATCTCGAGCAGCTCCGCCAGAAGCTTCTTGGCCCCGCCGATGCGACCGCCCTTGGCAAGATACTCCAGCGTGTCGACCAGGAAGTACAGCCGCCCGCGCGGGATCATGTCGTTGAGTTTGGCAACGATCTCATCCGCGGACCTGCCAGCCTTGGCCATGTCGTCTGCGACCAGCACCAGTGAGGCCAGGTTGCAGGACAGCGTCATGGTATCCACGATCCGGACATCCACATCCGGAAATTCCTGCGCAGCGATCTCCACCGAACGGACCGTTCCGCTGGCTTTGCTGGTCGGCGCGACGACAACCACGCTTTCGCCTCTTTTGCCGGCTTCATCGAAGATGGGAAAATACAGGGAAGGTTCCGGCGCGGCGGTCTTCGGCAGAGTGGGCGATGCCTTGAGTTTGCTCAGAAAGGTGGCAGTGTCCAACTCCTTGTCGTCGTGGTAAGACTCATCCCCAAAGGTAACAATTTGTGGAATCAGAGGAATACAACGTTCTGCGATCAGTTTGCGGGGTAGCCCGCAGGTGGTATCGGCTACGATGATGGTCATGATAATGTCTCCGACCTTGATTTTAACCCGACACCCGCCTGTGGGCTAACTGCCAAATGAACTCAAATTTGTATTACAAAGCGCGCTGGTACGTCCGGTGCATCTTGTAAAAATCGATCTGTAAATGGAAAAAGGCAGGTACATGAAATCAGTGGGGTCACGGTGACGTATCCTTACATCGATTTCGCGCGTTCGGCCATTTGCGATCGGAGATGTTGGGTATCGTGGTCGATCGTAAACAATGCGCCGAGATAAAAGACGAAACACAGCAGCCATGCCACAATACAGATGCTTAGGATGGCAAATGTCTTATCCCCGGAGGCGACGATGATCGCGCCCGTCAGTGCGGGCGCGGCAGCCGCGCCACTGTTCTCCACGAAATACTCAATTGCCTGCGCCGTGGAGCGAACCTCGGGGACGGTCACGTCATATACGGTGGCAATGACATTGGATGAGGAAAGCGGCATAAAAATAGCTGTCAGACACATAAAGAGAAAGAATTGATTGGGTCGATCGACCGGTGTAGTCATAGCAAGGTAAATGAAAATCGCGCCCAACAAAACACCGGCGCTTGAAATCAATATCCGGCCTTTTTTGGTGCGCTTGAAAAGCAAATCGCCGAGATACCCGCCAACGAAGTAACCCAGAGCC
>JBAVVF010000166.1:0-9204 GCA_049697155.1 Anaerolineales bacterium | reverse complement strand
GCCGGCGGTCACAGGTCAGGATGGGGAGGCGCGGTTGAACGTACGACTCCCCGGATGTTCAGAGACGGTTTTTGCGATCTATGTGGATGTGCCGGCGGGATATCGTCTGACGACCCGGCCGCGCATCGAGGTCAGGCCGGAGCCAGGGGAGAGTCGGGATCCGGAGCCCGTCTATTATTTTGGTTTCACATCTGCCCCGTGAATGGATCCCTATGTTGTACATTGCCCTTGCCCTTCTTTTCCTTGCAATCCTCTTCTTTTGGCAGTCCAATCGCCAGCGGAAAGCCGCGGGCCTGCCGGGTGGACGCGTCATCTACACCGATACGCGCGCCTGGGGCAAGCTGGAGCGACCGCTCTTCCACCAGGCCCTGGGTTTGACCGGCAAGCCGGACTACCTCATCCAGCAAAATGGGCAGATCATCCCCGTCGAAGTCAAATCGGGTCGGGCGCCTGAATCTCCCTACGATTCCCATATCTATCAATTGGCTTCCTACTGCCTGCTGGTCGAAAAAACCTATGGCAAACGCCCGCCGTATGGCATCATCCATTACAACAACCGGGACTTTGCCATCGATTACACACAGGAGCTGGAATCCTCCCTGCTCGATCTGCTCGCTGAAATGAAGCGGGATGAACACAAAAGTAATGTGCCCCGCTCCCATGAACAGGCCGCTCGCTGTGCGCGCTGCGGCTTTCGGAAGATATGCGATCAGAGTTTGGTGTAGACAGGTCTATAAATAGAGATCAACGAATGTCTACTTGTTTACCTGTGTACCTTTATACCTGTTTACCTTATAATTACTTCACCATGTCCGACGTATTCATCCCCCAGCGACCCGTCGTGGCGGCCTATCCCAAGATGCCCGGAACCTTTGCAGAAGCAGAGTCCATGTCCAACTATCTGAAGGAAAAGGGTGTCGAGTCTGCCTTTGGCTCCCTCTATGACGAGAATCTGCGCAAGCGCGTCCGGCGCGGCGAGTTCGATCTGCTCATCATGGCCGGCGGGGATGGGAGCCTGCTGCGGGCCGGGAATCTTTGCGCTCCGAGCAAGACCCCGATCCTGGGCGTGAACCTGGGAAGGATTGGCTTTCTGATCCAGGTCGAAAAAAATGAGTGGCGCGAGTACTTTGACAAAATGCTGAACGGTGAAACCTGGATCGAAAACCGCATGATGCTGCACGCCGAGCATATCCGCTCTGGGGAGGAAATGGGATCCTGGGATGCCTTGAATGAGGTGGTGGTCGCCCGCGGCCAGACCCTGCGGCCCGTGCACCTGTCCGCTTCGGTGGACGGACGCCACCTGACGAGCTACGTCGCGGATGGGCTGATCGCCTCCACGGCTACCGGCTCAACGGCCTACGCCCTCGCGGCGGGCGGACCGATTCTCCCGCCTGAGCTGCGCAACATTTTGCTGGTTCCCATCGCCCCGCACCTTTCCGTGGATCGGGCCGTGGTCCTCGCCGAAGGCTCGACGGTCAGTATGCACGTCAAAGGCGAGAACGCCGTTTTGAGCATCGATGGACAGCCCTCGATTACGTTGTTGGACGACGATCACGTGGAAATCCGCGCCGCGGACGTGACTACCCAGTTCGTCCGCTTCGGAGACCCCGGATACTTCTACCGCAACCTCACAGCCCACATGAATGAAAACTCACTAGGATTGCCAGGATGACCGAATCAACCACCCTCTACTGCTACGTCCATCCCAACCGCGAGACTGCCCTGCGCTGCAATAACTGCGACCGCCCGATCTGTGTTGCCTGCGCGGTCCACACGCCCACCGGCTACCGCTGCCGGGAATGTGTAAAGGGTCAGCAGAAGGCCTTCAATACCTCGGAGTGGTATGACTATGTTTCAGGCTTTGTCGTGGCGGTTTTGCTTTCTGCGGTCGCGGCATTTCTGGTCACGCTGATCGGCAACATTGGCTTCATTGGCTGGTTCCTGATCCTGGCAGGCGCGCCCACGGCATCGGTAATGATTGCCGAAGGCGTACGTCTGGTGACGGGCCGCCGCCGCTCACGCACCTTGTTCATTACGGTTGCGGTGGGTGTCGTGCTGGGCGCATTGCCGATTATGCTGCTGCAGGTCCTCCGCATGGACTTGTTCGGTATCCTCTTTCAAGTGATCTACCTTGTGATTGCTGTTCCTGTTGTTTACTCCCGACTTTCTGGAATCCAATTGTCCAGATGACAAGTGCTCGCAGCGCCGGGGACGGCGGCCAGAGCAAGGTGAGATGACCTATAACCTATGCTAACAGAACTCCGAATTCACAACTTTGCGATTATCGACAAGCTCGATCTGCGCTTTGGCCCCGGCCTCATCATCCTGACGGGTGAAACCGGCGCGGGCAAATCGATCATCCTGGATGCGGTCGTCATGCTGATCGGCGGACGGGCCGATGGAACGCTCATCCGCACCGATTCAGACGCCGCGTTCGTTGAAGGTGTGTTCCACCTGAAAGGGCCCGAAAAAGAGGCGGTACACTTCGTCCTGCAGCGTGAAGAGCTGATGGATGATCCCGATTACGTGGTGCTGACGCGCGAGATCCGCAGGGAGGGCCGCAGCGTGGCCCGCGTCAACGGCCGGACGGCCAGTGTTTCCCTGCTGAAGGAGCTGGGCTCCATCCTGGTGGATATTCACGGGCAGGCGGAACATTTGTCACTGCTCGACCCGCGCGCCCACCTGGGCCTGCTCGACCGTTACGCCGAGGTGGCCCAGCCCCTCAGCGACTACCGCCAGACCTACCACGCCCTGTTGAACCTGCGCCGCGAGCTGAACGACCTGCGCAAGGCCCAGGCGGATTCCGAGCGCCGCGAGGAGATGCTCACCTATCAGGCCGAGGAGATCGAAGCCGCGCGCCTGAAGCCGGGCGAGGACGAGGAGCTGCGCAAGGAACGCGACCGGCTGGCGAATTCCGAGTCGCTGGCCCAGAACGCCCAGGAAGCACTGGCGGTGCTGGATGAAGGTTCGCCCGAAACTCCTGCCGCAACCGACCTGGTCGGGCAGGCCTCGCAGGCCCTGGCGGCGCTGGCAAAGATCGACTCGGGGCAGAATGAGCTGGCCAATCAGGCCGAAGTCCTGCTCGACAGCCTGTCCGATCTCATCCACAGTTTGCGCGATTATCTCGAAGCGATCGAGTTCAACCCGAAGCGTCTCGACGAGGTGGAGGAGCGGCTCGACCTGATCCATTCGCTGACGCGCAAGTATGGCGGCAGCATCCCGGCGGTCATTTCCTACTGCACCGAAGCCCGCAAGCAGCTGGAAATGATCACGACCGCCTCCGAACGCATCGAGGAACTCGAAACGCAGGAGGCAAAATTCCTCGAGAAACTTGCCAAACAGGGCAGCCTGCTGAGCGACAAGCGTAAGTCTGCGGCCGTGGAGATGGGCGCAGGCATCGAAAGTGAGCTCGATGATCTGAGAATGGCTGAGGCAAAATTCGGCGTGGACTTCCAGACCAGGCCCGACCCGAACGGCGCGCCCCTTGGAAATGGCACGCGCATTGCCTTCGACCCGAACGGTTTCGACAAAATCGAATTCCTGATCGCGCCCAACCCCGGCGAGGGTCTCAAGCCCCTGGCAAAGATCGCCTCCGGCGGCGAGACCTCGCGCCTCATGCTGGGTCTGAAGAACGTGCTGGCCCGCGCCGACGAGGTCCCGTCCCTGATCTTCGACGAGATCGACCAGGGCATCGGCGGGCGCGTCGGCATGACCGTGGGGCAGAAGCTCTGGAACCTCTCGCGCATGCACCAGGTCTTTTGCGTGACGCACCTTCCCCAGCTGGCCGCCTTCGGCGATGAGCATTACCAGGTGCAGAAACTGATCCAGGGCAACCGCACCCTGACGCGCGTCGAGCGCCTCGACGGTGAGCCGCGCCTGCTCGAGCTTTCGCAGATGCTCGGCGAAGTGGGGGAGGGCACCCTGCGCTCCGCGCATGAGCTGATGCAGGTCGCCAGGCAGATGATCAAAGGGAAGTAAACTGACAAATTGTGAATCAAAAAGCACGGGATCAAGCCTGTGCTTATTTTTGATCCTAGATGCGGTGATTATCGATCTTATCGTAGGTAGCGCCGTAGATATAACGATTGCCATCCAAAAAGCCGTGCGGGAAGCCCAGATCGATGGCGCTGACTTCGTCGAGACATTTCCATTGTTCGTCGGTCAGCTTCCAATCGAGCGCGCCAAGGTTATCTTTCAATTGTTTGACGCTGCGGGCGCCCAGGATCGGGATCATCTGCGCTTTGGGCTGCTGCCGTACCCAGTTGATCGCCACCTGCGACATGGGTTTGCCGGTTTCCTTCGCAATGCTTTCCACCTCGCCGACGACCTTTAATGCCTTCTCGCTCAACGTTAGTTTGCCTTGCTCGATGCGGGTGGCGTCCTTCACCCTCTTCAGGAACTTGCCGGTGAGGATGCCCGCTTCCAGCAACCCCCACGGCAGGACCGCCATGTCCCAGTGCCTCGCCATCGGAATGATGGACCGTTCCACTGCCCGGTCGAGTAGCGAATAGGGGACCTGCATGCCGATAAAACGGGACCAGCCCATCAGGTCCGCGCGCGTGTTGGCTTCCGCTACGATGTAATCCGGCGTATCCGAGAAAGCCACATAGGCAGCTTTACCCTGCCGCACGAGATCGTCCAGCCCGCGCACAACTTCCTCGACCGGCGTCATGTAATCCCACATGTGCAGATAGTAAATGTCGATGTGATCCGTTTGCAGGCGTTTTAAACTACGCTCCACCGACTTCATCATGTTCTTGCGGCTGTTCCCGCCGCCGTTCGGGTCAGTGTCCTCCGGCTTGGTCAGGGTGTACTTGGTTGCAACCACAAAATGCTCACGATCTGCTTTGAGGAAGTCGCCCAGAAACTCCTCACTCGTGCCATCCGTGTAATTGACGGACGTGTCGATGAAATTGCCGCCTGCCTGGGCGAAGAGATCGAACATTTTTCTGCTTTCGGCTTTCGAGGCGCCCCAGCCCCAGGTTTCCCCGAAGGTCATCGTGCCGAGGCAGAACTCAGAAACCCGCAGTCCACTGCGACCGAGTAATTTGTATCTCATCGTTCCTCCTTCAAACTTCAAATATGTATGACTGGATTCTCATCGAAAGACAACTTTTTTGGAAGGGATCAGATAAGTATTTTCGTCGTGATTTTCCCATACCGGGGTAGGGCTTTCGGACTTCCATGATTTTGTGCTTGTAAGCCCGCTCACCAACCTCTAGTAAAATTCTGTGTAAATCTACATTCCTTTTCGCGGATTTCTGCCTAAAATTACATCCGGCAGGGCACGGACATTTCAGCATGCGCTTCCTGCATTCGTAAATTTCTCAACACAAAAGGCACAAAGGAACACGAAGCCTTTTGTTCTCCCTTTGTGGACCGTCGTGTCCTTTGTGGTAAAAAACATGCTTCGTAAACGTTTTCAGCTTGGTCTCATCCACGTCGCGGTCGCGATGACCCTCGTTCCGATCAACAGCACGCTCAACCGTGTGATGATCAAGGAGCTCGCCATCTCGGCAACTCTGGTTGCCATCCTGGCCTCGCTTCCCTTTCTGTTCTCTCCCATCCAGGTTGCCATCGGTTCGTATTCTGATCGACATCCCATCCTTGGCTTTCGCCGCACGCCCTATATCCTTGCCGGACTGATCCTCTGCGTGGCCGGGGTGATCGTCTCGCCGCAGGTCGCGTTCCTGATGGCGGAAAATTTCCCGCTCGGACTGCTGGCGGGTCTGCTGGCGTTTGGGGCGTGGGGGATGGGGTATAACCTCTCGGCGGTATCCTATCTTTCCCTGGCTTCTGAACTCTCAGGCGAGAAGGAACGCGGCAAAACCATCGCGACCATGTGGTTCATGATGATTGCCTCGATCATCCTGACGGCGATCGGGCTCAGCCGGATGGTCGACCCGTACACGCCCGATGCATTGATCCGTGCCTTTGGAGTCGTGGCGGGATCTGCACTCGTCCTCGGCCTGATCGGCCTCTTCAAGCTGGAACCCCGCTCGGGCATTTCCCAGGCTGCGGCGTCCGAATCCTATACCGTCAGGCAAATGACCTCCGCCATCACGGCCAACCCGGTCGCGCGCGTATTTTTCATCTATCTGCTCCTGCTCCTGGCCGCCATTCTCGGACAGGATGTCCTGCTCGAACCGTTCGGCGCGGAGGCCTTCGGTATGACCGTGACCCAGACCACGCGCATTACGTCCATCTGGGGCACGTTCGTGCTGCTGGCGATCATCATTGCCGGCCTGCTCGAGGGGCGTGCCTCCAAGCGGCTGGTCGCCCAACTCGGCAACACCGGGGCACTGCTCGGCTTTATTGTGATCGTAATCAGCGGTATCCTTGTGAACAAGAGCGTGTTCTATACAGGTGTAACCCTGTTAGGCATTGGCACCGGACTTTCCACGGTCGCGAACCTTTCCCTGATGTTCGACCTGACGGTCCCCGGCATGGTCGGACTGTACATCGGCGCCTGGGGCTTCTCGAACGCCCTGTCCCGCCTGGCGGGGTCCGTGCTCGGCGGGGTGGTGCGCGACCTGGTGACTCAGGCCACGGGCCAAGCATTGAGCGGCTATCTGGTGGTGTTCAGCATCGAAGCGCTGATGCTGTTCGGCGCCGCGATCATGCTTTACCAGATCGATGTCAGTGCATTCAGGAAACAAGTCGAAGAACCAGCCTTTGTCGAGAAAGTGGCAATCGCAGCGGAGTAATTATGGACGAATGGCTTTCCCTCAGTGACGCGGCAAAACTGCTCGGCGTGCACCCCAGCACCGTCCGGCTCTGGTCGGATAAAGGCGTCCTGCCCACGCACCGCACCTCGGGCGGACACCGGCGTTACCGGCGCAACGAAGTGTTGTTGTGGGCGAAAACCGCCCGCGAAGCCCGGGCCGAGCCGGAGGGGATCATGCACACCGCCATGCGAAACGTTCGCATGCAGATCGGTGAAGCGCACCTGGGAACGGAGGGCTGGTATCAGAAGCTGGACGAAAATGCGCGTGCCCAGTATCGCGAAAGCGGTCACTCCCTGTTTCGCGGCTTGATGACGTATCTGGCTTCCGAAAACGGGGACGACTTCGAAGCCCATGCCATCGGCTATGAATATGCCTCGCGCGCCCGCCGCTACGGGCTGAGCGAAGTGGACGCCGCCCGGGCCCTGTTGTTCTTCCGCAATGCGCTGATCGAATCGGTCATGAAGATCTACCGGGAAGCGAACATCCTTTCGGGGAAAGCCTGGGAGGAAATATTGCACAAGATGCATACCTTTACCGACCAGATTCTCATCAGCCTGCTGGAAACCTATCATAAGCTGGAAAGCGTCAACCATTAGTCGATTGAGTTGTTATTTAATTTTGAGAGGACCATGATGCCAAACATTATTCATTACATTCCCATTCTCACCACGATTGTTTCTTTTGCGTTCACCGCTGCGTTATATCGCCATTGGCAACGCAAGCCGGAGGCACAATATCTTATGTGGTGGACCCTTGGCGCATTCTGCTTCGGTTTCGGCACCTTGACCGAGTCCATCAACGTGCTTTTCGGCTGGAGCGTCATCAACATGAAGGCCTGGTACATTTCCGGCGCGTTGCTGGGCGCATTCCCGCTTGCCCAGGGGACGGTCTACCTTCTGCTTAAGAAGAAAACTGCTGATCTCCTCACATGGTTCTTCATCGTTTACATCACCCTCGCGGCGATCGCGATCATCCTCGCGCCTGTGGATATGTCCCTAGTCGATCCGGCCCGCCTGACCGGCAAGGTTATGACATGGACCTGGGCGCGCTTATTCTCGATCCTGCCCAATACCTATGCCCTCCTTTTTCTGGTGGGCGGCGCGGCCTGGTCGGCGATCCAGTATGCCCGCAAAGGCGGCAGCGGTAATCGCGTTTGGGGGAACTGGCTGATCGCCATTGGGGGGCTGCTCCCCGGCATCGGCGGTTCCTTCACGCGCCTGGGATATGTGGAGGTGCTCTTCGTCACAGAGCTCATCGGCATCCTGCTCATCTGGGCCGGGTATCGGGCCATCACGCAAAGCCAGACCAAATCCATTCACGCCGCCCAGGCAGCAGATTAAAGTGTTCTCATGCAAAGGCAGTCACTTTCGGGTGACTGTCTTCGTTTTTAATAGTGAAATGAACACGATATTTGATCCTATCCTTAATCTGCCTCCATACCTTGCAACCCGGCGCAACCACGCCCTGGAACATGCCACCCTTAAGCTCCTGGCGCGCAAATACGATGACAAAGGTCTGGCCGGGCATTCCAACCCCAGCGGGTTCTTCCTGTTTGGCGACATTGCCATGGAGGATATTCGCAGCGCGATCGATGAAGCCATGCGGCGTCTGCGGGCCGGCGAGCACGGGCTGGCCATCCATCCCGGCTGCGGAACGAATATGGCCACGTCGCTGATCCTGCCCGCGACCTTCGCGTTTTTGCCGATGCAGCGGGCGCGCTCCAACTTCTGGCGTTTCCTGCTCATCCCGTTCGCACTCGGCTTCGCGGTGTTTGGATATTTGCTCAGCAAGCCTCTGGGACCGTGGCTGCAGCGCAACGTCACGACCCAGGCCGATTTGGGAAATCTGCAAGTCACTGAAATCGCTCACGTTCGCAAGGGCGTTCACCGGATTCTTACACGGGGCGGATCATGACGCAGAGCGGACTCACAAATTAACATATTCTTATTTGCACGACAGGCATCGGGGCGGCTTTCACGCTATAATCAAATCATGATCCTTGATCTCCCTTACATTCTCGAAACCAGGCGCAATCACGCGCTCGAACATGCCACGCTGCATATGCTGGCACGAACACATAAGATCTCGATGGGCGGGCATTCCAACCCGACCGGCTTCTTTATCTTTGGCGAACTTCTTACGGAGGATATCCGGACGGCCGTGCAGGAAGCGTATGGACGTCTGCGCGGCGGCGAAAGGGGACTGGCAGTTCACCCCGGCTGCGGGACGAATTTGGTCGCCACGGCATTCCTGCCCGCGACCCTGGCCTGGATGCCGATCTCGGGTGTGCGCTCCAACCGCTGGCGGCTCCTGCTGCTGCCGATTGCCCTGCTGTTTGGTGTCCTCGGCTTTGTCCTGAGCAAGCCGGCCGGGACGTGGCTGCAGCGCAACGTCACCACCGAAGCAAACCTGGGCAACATGCAGGTCATCGATGTAACCCTCGTTCGCAAAGGTGTTCATCGAGTCATCACAAAAT
>JBAVVF010000165.1:0-18533 GCA_049697155.1 Anaerolineales bacterium | reverse complement strand
TACGCTGGTACGGTGTGATCGTGATGCTGGCGGTGATCGCAGGCTCGTTGATCGCGGAACGGGAGCTCAGACGCCGCGGCGAGCATCGGGACCTCATTTGGGATGCGCTGGTCTGGTGGGTGTCTTTTGGGCCGCGCATCCACACCCCGCTCGGCAGATTCCAATTCGGGCTGCCTCTCGGCATCCTGCCGGCGGGCATCGTCGGGGCGCGGCTCTGGTACGTGCTCAACGCCATCCTGGGCGGCAATCATTCCTACATCGAGGACCCGTCCAGCATTCTGCGGGTCTGGGAAGGTGGACTGCACATTTTCGGCGGCTTTGTGCTCGGCATGATCTCCCTGCTGTTCTTCCTACGCGCCTACAAGCTCGATCGCTGGCTCTTCCTGGATGCTGCCGGACCGGCGGTACTGATCGGGCAGGGCATCGGGCGGTTGGCCAACTTCATCAACCAGGAATTGTACGGCCCGCCGACCACGCTGCCGTGGGGCATTCCGATCGCGGCCGAGCATCGCCTGCCTCAATTTCGAGGCCTAAGCCTGGCGACACGTTTCCATCCGACCTTTGCGTATGAGATGCTGTGGAACTTTGTCACGGCGGGCATCCTGCTCTGGCTGGGACGTCGTTACGAAAAGCAGCTCAAGCCCGGGACGATCTTTGCCGGCTGGCTGCTGGCAGCCGGGATCGGGCGGACGTGGATCGAGTTATTCTTCCGTCCCGACCAGCCGAAGATCGAAGCGCTGGGGATCAGCTATTCGGCCGTCTTCGCGACCTTGATGGCGATTGCCGGCGCGGTGATGCTGCTGGCCCGCTACAAAGCGCTCAACCTTGGGTTTGCAGAAGATTGGGAGGAGGAATATCAGGTCGAAACGACCGATGCGCAGGTCGCCTCTGAGGAAGCTGCAGAGCAGGATGTGACTCCCCGTACAAGGAAAGCGCCGGCCGGGAAGGCAACGGTCAAGGGAGCGAAGGGCAAGCTTGTTCGCAGAGTTCCCCGCAAAGGGACAAAGGCTGCGCCACGCACGAAGAAGTCTTCATAATAAAAATCGCCCGAAGGATTTCCTTCGGGCGATCTTCTTTAATCGATTGCAGATACTCTGACGGTGGTTTCGGCCACACCGGCCGTCTCAGGCTCGCGCCGGTCGAAGCCGAAACGCTCGAAGATGTCCGCATATGTTTGGACGATCTGCTGGCGTGTGAAGCCCATCTCTTCGTAGGAGTAGACGTGATCGCTGTTGAAGGACAGGGTCTCCCTGACGGCTTCGTCGACGATGCGATCGAGCCCGGGTTTGTCGGGATAGCCGAATTGCTCGTAGAAGGAGCGGATCACCTGCTCGGGTCGCTGGATCAGGTCGTCATAGTTCAGGATCAGGTGGCGGGGCGAAGGATGCGCGTCCAGGTAGCGGAGCGGGTAGCGGTACCAGTGCTGGGTAAAATCCACGATCTCATCCAGATAAAGATACTTTTCCCGCGGCTCGGTGAAGACACGCCGGGCGTAATTGATCCACGAGACGGTGGATGGCAGCATGTCGAGCGGGTTGCGAGCCAGGTAGATGATGCGCGCGTCCGGGAAGAATTCGAGCAGGGTGGCGATCTTCGGGCTGAAGGCCGGGTTCTTGGCGACGAAATATCTTTTGCCCGTTGCATACATGTGGCGCTGCAGCATGGACTTGTAGAACTTCATGATGCGGCGTCGGTGCCCGGGCGTCAGGGCTTCGTCGAAGTGCTGGTAGTTGGGCAGTTCGTCCATGAAGGGGAAGAGAAAGCTGACCCAGAACGAATCCCAGACATGCATGAGGATGTTTTCGTCCTCCTCGGGCTTGAAGAACGAGATGCGGTGGATCTTGAACTGCCCGAGTGTGCGGCGGTCGAATTCATAGAGCAGGCGGTGCACATGCCCGCCCAATTTGCGATCCAGGCGCGCGAAGAATTGCGTGATCTTCTTTTGGATGACAGAGGGCGTCAGATAGATATCCCAGGTGGTCAGGCTGGTAAACGTCGTCGAGTCACGTGAAAGCAGGCGGTGGAGGAACGTCGAACCGCTGCGCAGGTTCCCGATGATGAACAGCGGTTTTTCGATGGGTTGTGTTTTGTGCCCGGGGAAAAAGATGTCGTCCAGAAAGAAACAGAACCAATGTATGAGTGAGCCGATGGGCCAGACCAGATAGAACAGGAGCAGGAAGGTCAGGCGTTTGCGTGTCAGACGAGCGGGCGTGTTGCGGGCGGCGAAGAACGAGCGATATGCTGTTCGCCAGAAAAGGCGAAAATTGTAAAGCATCGAATTGGGTATCCTTACCTTCCTTGCATAAAAAAAGCCCGTTGGGGCTTTCTTTGCTCCTATTCTATCAGGAATTATCAGGTTGCGGATTAACCAAAGATGATGATTTGTCCTTTTCCACGAACGCCTTGATGCGCTTCAGCATTTCCGTGTGGGCAGCCTGAGCCTGCTGGAAGGCATAGCCAAAAAGCAGATCTGGCGCTTTGATGGTAATTGTCTCGTGCAGGCAGATACCATTGCCTTCGGCGGTCACTGTCGTGAGGTTGGTCACGTGGGTTTGCGGCGACTGGTGGGCTTCCGTGTGAACGGTATCTTCTGTGACAGCGATGATATCGGCCCGATATTTAATCCTGAATTTGAAGGGCCCCCATTTCAGGCTGTCGGTGATGAGATACCGTTGCACGCCGGGAGGTGCATCCGCGGCCCGTTCGACTTTGACGATCAGCGGATGGATTTTCGTGTGCTGGCTGTAATCGGCAATGGCTCGGATCACGGTTGCGGCGTCGGACTGGATGTGGATCTCTTTTTCGAAGGTGCCCTGTTTCATGGAAGAGATTATATACCTGTGAAGTCTCAGCTGCGCAGGAATTCCAGTGTGCGGCTCCAGGCCAGCCCGGCGGACTGGGGATCGTACTCGGGGCGATCCTCCTCGAAGAACCAGTGCTTCATGTCTGGGTAAATGTGAAACGTTGGATTGAGTCCTGCGGTTCGCATATCGGCTTCCATGGCGCGGATCCCTTCCAGGGGCTCGAACTCATCAGTGCTGGCGTAGTGCCCCAATATCTCGGCCTTGACCTTCGAAAAGTCCACGCCATAACTCCCATAGAATAAGACCACTTTGTGGATGTCTTCCGGCCGCTCACTGGCCAGGACCAGCGACCAGGCTGCACCCATCGAAAAACCGATGACGGACAGCGCCTCTTTGCGGACCTCGGGCCGGCCGCGCAAAAAATCGGGCACCGCGTCGATGACGGCATGTTTCCAGTCGTTCTCCATGTCCACCAGCTGTCCCGCTTCTTCAACTGTTTTCACAACCTTGCCTTTATACATGTCCGGGGCGAAGGCGACGAAACCTTCGGCCGCCAGCCGGTCACAGAGATTCTTGAAGAGCGAATTCAACCCCCACCAGGCATGCAGGACGATCACACCCGGCGCGTCCGGCTGGGCCGGCACTGCCAGATAACCTGCTGAAGAATGGCCGTTCACCTCGAAAGTTATGTCTTTTCCACTCATCCTTATTTTTCCTCTCTAAATTTTTCGGCACCTTTACGAGTTAAGCTGGCAAGCTCTCTAAAAAGGCCAGCCTCCACTTTTTTGAAATTGAAGCATGACTTGCCCTGCATGCGTTTCTTCAATTCAGGCGAGATGCCTTCGAGAAGCTCAGGATACATGTAAATAGGCATGAGATAGAACGAAACATAGTTCTTCTTGATCTGGGCCGAGCCAAAGAAGAGCTGCTTTTTCCATTTCTGACTGTAGGGTCCATCGATGGAATAAGCCGCTGACGTATCTGCCGTGAGGGTCAGCTGTTCCGCATAGGGCCTTAGAATGTTTTTGAGTTCTTCGAAAACAATGAGAAGGTCATCTTTGGATGACATGGCTCTCTCCTCTCAGTTGTAATTCCAAATAAATTTGTCGGTCAAACTCTTTGTGTGTGCGACCAGTGCGTTTGGACGATCTGCCGGCGGTCGTCGTCCCTGCGATAGACCTCGGTGCAGTTCCAGTGGCACATTGTACGAGACGAAGTTGAACGTCAGCCTTGTCGCCTGGCTATTGAACGGTAATCCGGATGTAGATCGGATCGCCGAATGCGGCTCCCGCCGGATCAACGGCCTGCCAGGCACTCTCGTAGACGCCGTCGGTAAAAGGCGCGGTGAACAGGATCTGGACGGTTGCCTGTGTGCCGGCCCGGGCAGGATACAGAGCGATCTCTTCGGGCGCGCCGAGACTCGCGCCGCCGATGTGTTTCAGGCGATAGTCGGAGTTCCAGTGGCAGGTGCCGCTGTTCTGGACCAGCCATTGCTTGTCGATGCTCAAGCCGAAGGTCGCGACCGTGTTATCGGGAATAGTCAGGTCCTGAACAAAGGTCAGGTTGTTGGAGCAGGTTGCAGGGTCGCTGGTGGGAACGATCGTGGGCAGCGGCGTGGATTGAACGACGACGACTGCCTGGGTTGGGTGAATGATGAAGGTCGGTTCGATCAGCGGGGACTCGGCTGTCGGCGGCAGGAAGGGCGTCGGTGCCGGGGTGGGGGCGCAGGCCGAGGCGAGAAAAAGGGTCAGGGTAACGGCGAACAGGCTTGCCCTGAGCAGGGCCGAAGGGATTCGGCTGGGAGAAGATCGCAAGTTCATCATAAAAAAAGGGCGACCCGGCGGGTCGCCCAGGCAGGGCATTAAGTCTACACTTCTTCTTCGAGAGCGGTGACACCACCACCATCGGAGTCGTCTCCACCGATTTCGAGGGGCAGAGCGATTTCGCCGCTCAGGGCCTTTTGCCGGATCACTCCTTCGATCTCGCCCATCAGGTCCAGGTTTTGGCGCAAATACTCTTTGGCGTTTTCACGACCCTGACCGAGACGGATATCGCCATAGGAGAAGAAGGCGCCGCGCTTTTGAACGACTTCAAATTTGGTGGCAAGGTCGAGCACATCCCCCGATTTCGAAATGCCTTCATTGAACATGATGTCGAACTCCGCCGTGCGGAAGGGAGGTGCAATCTTGTTCTTGACGACCTTGACACGCGTGCGGTTGCCGATCACTTCATCGCCCACCTTGATGGCCTGGATGCGGCGCACGTCGAGACGGACGGAGGCATAGAACTTGAGGGCCTGCCCGCCGGTGGTCGTTTCGGGGTTGCCGAACATCACGCCGATCTTCTGGCGCAATTGATTTGTAAAAATAACGGCAGTCTTGGTCTGATTGATCGCCCCGGAAAGCTTGCGCAGAGCCTGGGACATCAAACGGGCCTGCACACCCATGGTCGAGTCACCCATATCGCCTTCAATTTCAGAACGGGGAACCAGCGCAGCCACCGAGTCGATCACGACCACGTCAATGCCGCCGGAGCGGACAAGGGTTTCAGTGATCTCGAGCGCCTGTTCACCGGTATCGGGCTGCGAGACGAGCAGGTTGTCAATGTCCACGCCGACGCGGGCAGCGTAAACCGGGTCAAGGGCATGTTCCATATCAATGAAGGCAGCCACGCCTCCTAATTTTTGGGCCTCGGCGACCGTGTGCAGACAGACCGTCGTCTTACCCGAGCCTTCCGGACCGTAGATCTCGGTTACGCGGCCGCGCGGGATGCCGCCGGCGCCCAGGGCGATATCGAGGGATAATGAACCGGTGGAGAACACTTCCGTTTGCATGAAGTGGGCTTCGCCCAGGCGCACAATGGAACCGTCGCCATAGCGTTTGAGGATATCGCCGACAGCTTTATCGAGCACAGCTTTCCTGGCACCGTCCACATTTCGGCTGGAGGAGGGCGTTTCGATCTGCTCTTCAGCAGCGGCGGCTTTTGATTTTCGAGGGGACATGGTTTATTCTCCAAATACTAGTGTACAGGTCAGATTATTACGAAAGTATAGCACAGATGTTCTGAACGTCAAGGTGGGAGAAAGGTGCCAGATGTTCAGGTGCCAGGTATCAGGTGCGGGGTGTCAGGGCTTGGGGGTAACTGTGGGCGTAGCGGTTCGGGGCAGGAAATCAAGGGTTGGGACAGGCGGCGCGACGACCCGAAAGCCGTCCTTGTCCGTGAAGGTAAAGTAGGTGACCTGACCGGGATAGACATCCGCCCAGTATTGCAGCCGCCTGTCCTTGTACTCGAATACGAGCTTATACAGGCCTGCGGGCAGATCGCTCAACACCAGATTTTCCTGATAATACGGATCGGCATTCACCGCGCCAACAGCGTAGGTCAGCACTTTGCGCAGCGGGACTTCCGAAGGCATCGGCCGTACTTCGACCAGGAACTGGTTGAGCAGTTCGCCCTTCCTGTCGGTGATCCTGCCGACCAGAATTCCCCAGCCCTGCGGCGGAGCCATCCAGAGCTCCGGGTTATAGGTTCTGTAAAAGCTGTTGTCGCCCAGACGTACTTCAAAATGTAAATGTGGGCCCGTGGTGGCGCCGGTATCGCCAACCAGACCAAGGACATCGCCTGTTTCCACGTGCTGGCCCACGACGGCAATGATTTTGCTCATGTGTGCATACACGGTGTGGAGCACCTGACCTTTGTAACCGAAGTCATGGCGCACCACGACGGCCTGCCCGTACGGATCGGAGATGTTACCGGGTGCTTCGGTGTACAAACCCCAGTCTGCCGAAACGACCGTGCCGGGCCCTGCCGCAAGGATCGGCGTGCCTTCGCCCGCGTCGATGTCGACGCCGGTGTGGACGATGTTCGGCGCGAAGAACACCCCTCCGTAACGATATTCCGCCAGCGGCCAGTTCACATTGTCCGCGGCGATCGGCCGGGCGAAGTAAAAATGATCGTAGGGGGAAACTGCCCAGGGGATCGGATAGAGCGGCGGGCGCCAGCCCGAGACCGGTTCCGCGCCCGGGGTGGGCAGCACGAACCGGAACGGAGCAATCGTGGGCTTGAACTCCACCTGCGCATCCGCCGCGGGCTGGATGGCCGCTTCCCCAGCAATCACCGGGGTTGGAGTGGGTCCCGTTTCCGGTGTGGCGGCAGGCACGCAGGAGGCGAGGAGAATGGCGCTTATCAGCAAAAGAATGGTATCGCTGCGAGCCTTCCAGAAACAATTTTCTGGTTTGGCATTGAGATTGCTTGCCACAGGCACGCTTCGCAGTCGTCGCGGCGCCGCTTCGACTACGGTCGCTGCGCTCCCTCCGCTCAGCGCGGCAGCGCCACTCCTCGCAATGACGGAAAGAGGAGGAACGAGGAGATTGCTTCTATCTCTCTGCTCACGCTGCCGTCCTCGGCGGCGATCACCAGGTACACCTCAGGTCTGAACCTCCCCCAAAAACAAGACATCCGGGAAATCTCCCGGATGTCCTGTCGTTATGTATTATCCCTTATTATGGGGCATTGGCAGGTCAGGGTCTGCTGATGGTGTAGACCTGGCCGGTCAGGTAGTTGTTGATGAGCGCTCCGCCCAATGGGTTGGTCGCGGCGTCGATGATCGAGTTGTCGTCCATAAGGGTCAGGCGCAGGGTGCCGGAGCCGGTGCCGGTATCGACGGTAACGATGTAGAGCGTCCCAGACCCGCTGACACTGGCTACAGACACACCGCTCAGGGTGCCGGTCAGTGTGAAGGCAAAATCGGTCGCATCCACACCGGTCACAGCTTCAGAGAACGTCACGGTGTAATCCACGCTGGCAGCGCCCGTCGGACTCGTCGAGGTCCGGATGATCGATATGACTCTGGGGGCTGCCTTGTCAATGTTATAGGTCTCGCCGGTGGTGTAGTTCTGCAGGCCGAGCCCACCGAGCGGATAGTTGAGGGCATCGACAATCGTGTTGTTGTCCATCAGGTTCAGGCGCAGGGTGCCGCTACCGGAACCGGTTTTGACCGCCACCGTATAGGTGCTTCCCGATCCGCTGACGCTGGTCACGGAGACACCGGTAATGGTGGAGCTCTTGGTGATGGTAAAGTCCGTGGTGTTTACACCCGTCACAGGTTCGGAGAACGTCACTGTGAAATTCACACTGGCAGCGTTCGTTGGATTGGGCATGGCCCGCACGATCGATACGACGGTCGGAACGGCCCTGTCGATATCATAGATTTCGCCGCCTGTATAGTTTTCCAGACCCGGACCGCCCTGAACATTGCCCAGGACATCGACGATCGTGTTGTTGTCCATCAGGTCGAGGCGCAGCGTGCCGGAACTGACGCCGGTGTTGACTGAAACCGTATAGGTCGTTCCAGAGCCGCTGACACTTCTCACCGATGTATTGGTGAGCGCACCGGTGCGGGTCAGACTAAAGTCCGCCCTATCGACACCGGTCGCAGGCTCGGAGAAGGTCACGATGTAGGTTACAGTGGGCGCGTTGGTCGGACTGGGGGAGGCCCGCAGGATCGAGACGACGGTCGGGCCGGTCCGGTCAATGTTGTAGAGCTCGCCGGTCAGGTAATGATTCACAGCGGGCCCGCCCAGCGGATTACCGATGAGGTCCAGGATCGTATTATCATCCAGCACGTCCAGGCGCAGAGTGCCCGAGCCGGTTCCCGTAGCGACTGTAACGGTGTAGATGATTGCAGATACCGGAGTCACACCGGCCACGGAGGCACCGCTCATGGTTCCATCCAGGGTCAGGGCAAAGTCGGTCACATCCACGTCTGTCACAGCTTCGGAGAAGGTCACGGTGAAGTCCACGCTGGCCGCGTTGGTTGGATCGGCAGAAGCACGCACGATCGATAGAATCTCCGGCGCGATCTTATCGATGTCATAGACTTCGCTGCTGAGGTAGTCTTGTGCACCGGCTCCGCCCAGCGGGTTGGTGGCGGCGTCGAGGATCGAATTGTTATCCAGCAGGTCCAGGCGCAGCGTGCCGGAGTTTAGGCCTGTATCGACGGCAACGGTATAGACCGTGCCGGATACCGGGGTTACGCTGGTTACAGAGGCGCCGGCCACGCCGCCGCCCAGGATCAGGGCAAAGTCGCCTGTATCCACACCGGTTACATTTTCGGAGAACGTCACGGTGTAGTTCACGCTGGCCAGGCCGGTCGGGTTCGCAGAGGCACGCACGATGGAGACGACCGTCGGAACCGTCTTATCGATGTCATAGACCTCGCCGGTCAGGAAGTCCTGTGCGCCTGCTCCGCCTAATGAATTGAGCGCGGCGTCGAGGATCGTGTTGTCGTCCAGCAGGTCGAGGCGCAGGGTGCCGTCACCGGAGCCCGTCGCGACTGCAACGGTGTAGGTGGTGCCGGATACGGGAGTCATGCCGGTCACAGAGGGGCCGGTCAGACCGTTGAAGGTGAGAGCAAAGTCGCCCACATCCACGCCCGTCACAGGCTCGGAGAAGGTAACGGTGAAGTCCACGCTGGCAAGGTTGCTGGGATTGGGCAGGGCACGTGCGATCGAGACGACCGTGGGTACGGCCTTATCGATGTCGTACACCTCGCCCAGGAGATAGTCGTTGGCACCGGCTCCGCCCAATGGATTGCTGGCGGCATCGAGGATCGTGTCGTCATCCATCAGGTCGAGGCGCAGAGTACCCGAGCCGGTTCCTGTATCGGCCGCAATGGTGTAGGTTGTGCCGGATACGAGGGTCACGCCGGTCACGGAGGCACCGGTCACACCACTGAGCGCGAGAGCAAAGTCGCCCGCATCCACACCCGTCACAGGCTCGGAGAACGTTACGGTGAAGTCCACGCTGGCAAGATTGCTGGGATTGGGCAGGGCCCGCACGATGGAGACGACGGTTGGGAACGTCTTATCGACGTCATAGACCTCGCCCAGGAGATAGTCGTTGGCACCGGCTCCGCCCAGCGGATTGGTCGCGGTGTCGAGGATGCTGTCGTTGTCCATCAGGTCGAGGCGCAGCGTGCCGTTGCCGGAACCCGTGTCAAGGGAAACGGTATAGGTCGTGCCGGATACGGGGGTCACGCCGGTCACGGAGGCGCCGCTCACACCACTGGGCGTGAGGGCAAAGTCGCCCGCATCCACACCTGTCACAACTTCAGAGAAGGTGACCGTGTATTCCACTGTGGCAAGCCCGGTTGGGTTGGGCAAAGCCCGCACGATCGAAACGACGGCCGGGACGGTCTTATCGATGTCATAGACCTCGCCGGTAAGATAGTTGTGCACACCGACACCCCCGATGGGATTGGCGAAGGCATCGAGGATGGTGTCATCGTCCATCAGGTCCAGGCGCAGGGTTCCGTCACCGGAACCGGTATCGACCGAAACGGTGTAGATGGCGGCGGAGACGGGGGTCACATTCGTTACGGATTGACCCGTGATGCCTCCGGTCACGCTGGCAGCAAAGTCGGTTGTGTCCACACCGGTCACGGGTTCGGAGAACGTGACAGTGTAATCCACGCTGAGGGCGTTGGAGGGGTTAACAGAAGCCCGCAGGATCGACACGACCGTTGGAACGACCCGGTCGATGTCATAGACCTCGCCCATCAGATAGTTGTGTATGCCGATGCCTCCCAATGGATTGGCCAGGGAGTTGACGATCGTATCATTATCGATCAGGTCCAGGCGCAGCGTACCAACACCGGAACCCGTATTGACGGAAACAGTATAGGTTGTTGCGGGTCCGGCCGCGGGGCTCACGGTCGTCACGGAGGCGCCTGTGATACTGCCGGTCACCGTGGCAACGAAGTCGGTTCGATTCACGCCCGTCACAGGCTCGGAGAAGGTCACGGTGAAATCGAGGCTGGCTGCATTGGTCGGGTTGGGCATGGCCCGTACGATCGAGACGACGGTCGGAACGATCCGGTTCAGGTCGTAGACTTCGCCGGTGAGGTAGTCCTGTACACCGGCTCCGCCTAATGGGTTGGCCAGGGCATTGACGATCGAGTTGTTGTCCATCAGGTCGAGGCGCAGGGTGCCTGTGCCGGAACCCGTGTTGACGACAACCGTATAGGTCTTGCCGAATCCACTGACACTCTTCACGGACGAATTGATCACATCGCCCGTCACGGTGACGGCAAAGTCACTTACATCCACGCCGGTCACGGATTCGGAGAAGGTCAGCGAGTAGTTCACGGTGGCGGCGCCGGTCGGGTTGACCGAGGATCGTACGAGCGAGGCCACCTGGGGTGGAGCCGCGGTTGCAATCGTCGCAACGTTCGAAGGCAGTGAATTTCCATCTGCGTCGAACGCAAGCACGCGATAGGAATAGGATGTGCTGGCCGCGACGGTGGGATCGGTGTAGGTGGTGATGTTCGCGCCCACGCCGTCGATCTGCGCGAAGTCGACGCAGCCGGGGCCGCTGCAGCGCTCGATGCTGAAGCCGGTTTCGCTGACGGAGTTATCCGTCCATTGCAGCGCGACCTGCGGCCCGGGGACCAGGGCGGCTGAGAGCGCGCTCGGGGACTCCGGCGGGAAGGCAAATTCTCCGACGAGGAGAGGCTCGGACATCGACTGGGCGGTGACGCTCGGGAACTCGTGTCCGTAGCCGACGGTGTTCTTCGCAATGACGCGATACTGGTAGGCCATGGTATCCACGTAGCCGGTGTCGGTGTAGGTGCGAACCTCGTGGCTGTTCGGCAGGTTCAGCGGCGAATCGATCGTCGCCAGGTTCACCCAGGCCAGGGAGGAGTCCATGCGCTGGACCACAAAGGAAGTCTCGGTGATCGAGTTGTCGTTCCAGGCCAGGACCAGGTCACCGGACCCATCGATCGAGTAGGCCAGGCCGTCCGGCTTGAGGGGTGGGACGGCGACCGAGACCGGGCGCATCATATCCATCTCTTCATGGCTCAGGATGTGGCAGTGATACACATATTCCCAGCCGAAGTTGACGAGGTCGTTCATGATCATGGTCGTGGGAATGCCCTGCGGGTCGATGTTGTGGAACATATCCATCGAATCTTCAAGCATCATTGGGTTTAACCTGCGGATCGAGTTGGGCGATTCCCAGGGCAGCTCGGGGATGATCGGGCGCAGGACCACGATCGTGTCCTCCAGCGGAGCGACGCGCAGGGTATCCTTCCAGCCCAGCTCGTTCGCTTCCGGCGGCATGACGATATTGTCCCAGGTCACCCTGTTCAGGAGCTGCACGTCGTACAGGTGGAAGTGAACGGGATGGGTATCGACGCCGTTATGCGTGATGCGCCAGATCTGCGTCCCGTCTCCTGCGTCCGCGATGGGGGTGATCTTCACATCGCTGACCGGCAGTCCGTTCGCATCGTACGTTATATTTTGTTTCGGCAGGTTGGTTGCGTCGATGTACTCGGTGCCCGGGTTCACGTATGGGTAGGGAACGACGTTCTGGTTGCCGGGAACGGGCGGCTGCGACTCCACGCCCAGGTTGGCCGTCATTCTGCCATACTCGTCGAACGTGGTTTCGCCCGTCTCATCGACGATGGCCTTGGGCTGGAGCGGCAGCGACATCTTGACATTCGGGGCGCGCAGGGTGTTGAAGCCAAAGGTCTGCGTATCGTTCACACGCACCAGTCCATCGCAGCGCTGCAGCGTGCTGCCGGGAGCATTGCAGTTGCTGCTGGCGGCAAAGCTCGTGCCGTAGGCCGAGTTGTAGGCCGCCTGCCCGACGATGATCGGATGCTGGCCGGACTCGAACACGCCGGTACCGCTGGCATTGTGCCGGAAGGCGGTGCGCAGTTTGATCAGGTTGAAGGCTGCAGCAGGTGTTGAATTGGAAATCGTCACCTGCATGATGGTGCGGGTGTTCGGCCCGTAGCCGGGCAGGATTTCGGGAGCGCCGACCGGTCTGAGGTCCGGTGCGCCCGTGTAGTAGTCATAGGAGGGGACGCGGGCCGGGAACGCGGCCGGCGCGTCGTTGTAGAGGATCAGGGTCTTGCCAGCGAACTTCGAGAAGTCCACGATGACATCCGCGCGCTCGGCAGGCGCCAGGAGCAGGGAGTGCTGGTCCACGTTACCGACGTCGAAACGGGTCGGGTCCGTGATCCAGGTCGTGTGCTGCTGGCCGTCGATCACAACCGGAGCCGGCAGGAAGCCGCCTTCCGTGCCGATCTGGATCCAGTCCGGGCCGGGCAGGCTGATCGTCGTGTCCGGTGTCGGGAAGACAACCGGGTCGGTCTGCGCGGCTTCCACCTCGGCCGCATTCAGGGCGACCTCGGTCAAGCCGTTGCCCTGGGTCGGGTCGGCCACGTACCACTGGAAGTTGAAGAAGCGGTCGTTGGCGGCATTCAGCATGCGGAAGCGATACGACTTCGGATCCAGGGTGATCTTCGGATAGGCCACACCGTTGACGATCGGCGTGTCGTTGAACTGTTCCATTCCGGCCGAGATGTTGGGCGTGCCGGGGATGAGCAGCGGCTCGCAGAACGGGTCGGTGTCATAGGTCCAGGTGGCGGGATCGTCGAGGTGGCAGGCCGGGTCGTAGTACGGGTTTTCGATCGGACCGTACACGGCGTTCGCGGCCGGCGGCCAGAACCAGGGACCATACATCCAGCGCCCGTAGGCGCTCATGCCGCCGGGATCGCCCGGATTCTGGGCCGGCATATAGACGTGGTGGTACCAGAAGCTGCCTTTGGTCCCCCAGCGCTCGGTGTCCCAGGTCGGATCCTGCAAAGCAAGCTGCGCGGCATCCGGGACGAAGGTGCGGTCCTGCACGATCAGAGGGATACCGATACCAACGGTCTCCAGCGCTCCATTGGGCGCCATCAGGGCCTTCTCGGTGTCATCGCTGACCAGGTAACCGGCCGCCTCGCCGGCATACACGTTCAGGCGCGTGATGCCCCAGGAATGATCGTGGTAGAACATCAGGCGGGCGCTCTGCTGGTTGGTGTAGTAGAACGTCATGCAGCCGTCGTCATTCGCTTCGCACACGCTCATATCGGGCACATTCACCACGCTGACGCCCTGCGGCCACATGGTCATCTCGTCGGCAGGCGTGATCCACTGGTGCGGGGTGCCGTCCGAGATCCAGGGGGTGATGCCGCCGTGCAGATGCAGGGTGGCCCGGTTGTCCTTGAAGCAGTTCATGCCGTCCTTTGGATACTCACCGCAGGTCGGGTTGCGGACTTCGTCCATGACGCTGTTATCGTTCATGGGATCCATGCCCATCATGTCCATCGGGCCCATGCCGGCGCCCATCATCGTGGCATCGACCGGCAGGAACAGGTCGCCTTCGGCGTCAGCCGGCAGCAGGTTGTGGAAGACGATGCGCACGGGCTTGTTCTTGGTCGAGACGATGGTGGGTCCGAGCCACTGGGGCGGGGTGACGCCAAAGTAGCCGGTGTCCTGGAAGGTTCCGTCGAGCAGCTCATTCTGCAGCGGGTAGTGCTGGCTGATGTCTGCGTTATCCGCCGTCTCCAGCTGGACGTAGCCGCGCACGAGCGTGGGCGGCAGGTCGGAGGAGAAGGAGGTGCGGTACTGCACCAGGCCGATCACATACTCGTCGGCCTCGATATCTTTATAGACCTTGAATTCCGGCACGCCGAGCGGGATGTACTTGGCGGTCGGGTCCGTCACATACGAGGGGCAGTCCGGCGGAGTGCAGACACCAGGCAGGTCATCGATGAACTTGCGCATGCCCACGGTCAGATAGCCAGAACCCATGGGGGCATCTCCGTCCAGCGTGATGGCGGTCACGCCGCCGACGTCGATGGTGGCTGTGCCATCCGCGCCTGTGCCGGTACCGAGCGCATCGCTGAAGCTCAGAGCCGGGGCGGAGATGTACCCGGACCCGTACGTATCCACGGTCACCGACGTGACCTGGAGCGTTGACGTCACGTCAGCCGGCGTCGCGCCGGAGATTGGGTCGAACAACGTCCCGTTGTGGATCGCGACGTTCGGGGCGGTTAAATAGCCGGAGCCGGGGTTGTCGATGATGACTGCAGTGATCGTGCCGCCGCCATCCATCTCCGCATGAGCCTGGGCAGTGATGCCATCCGGCGCATCCGGAAGATCGAACTCGACGGTGGGCATGGTGTAGCCGCTGCCGCCATCGTTGATCGTGACCTGCTCGACGCTGCCGTAGGCAGTGCCGGTGGCAATGCCGGTGGCAATGTCTGCGGGGTCGGCTCCGCCCGGGCCGCCGCCGGAGAAGACCACCTCAGGCGCCGTATATCCGGAGCCCGCAGCCGTCACGCTGGCAGAGATGACAACGCCCAACGTGTTGACTGTGGCTGTGGCCGTCGCGCCGCTGCCATCGCCCCCGATGACGACGCTGGTCGTCCCGGGATTGTAGCCATTGCCGGGCGCAGTGACCTGGATCGAGGCGATGCCTCCGGTCACCGGGTCGACCTCGGCAACCGCGGTCGCGCCGCTGCCCTCGCCCTGGATTTCGATCGTGGCGTTCGGCAGGGTGAACGGGCTGTTCGCCCAGTTGGGCCACGGCCCGAAGTAATGCGGGACTTTCGATTCGTCCGTGGGGTCCATGGGCATGGCACTGGTCCTGCCCGGCGCTACGGATGTCCCCGCGCCCTGAGCGCTCGCCTGCAGGGTTCCCCCCATAACAAGCGATGCGATCATCAGAAGAGAAATTATAGAATTTAGTGCTTTACGAGTGAACATGTTGTCCTCCAGCAGTGTGTTGAGTTATGAATAATGAATGGTCTTCCAGGGATAACCCTCGAATATTTTCGAATAGTGGCCAATTTAGATTTGTTGCCTCCTTCCTGCGCCGCGAAAGGCACAGGTGCTGCAGTCCTTCAAATCCAGGTTTTCAGGCCAGCGATTTGGCGCTGAGTTCGATCCTTTGAAATGCTGTAACCAGATCTGTTCGAGTGCCTGCACTTCGTAGATTTCACCGAGCTCGTCCAGACCCGATTGCTGGATTTTTGTCAGAAGATGGTTGATATCTGCACCAATTTCCTCCATTAGAAATCGTTGTTGACCGAGCAGGATGGCCACCTCGAGCCTGGGTGTGGCATGACTGTAGCGGCCATACCAGTGGGGCAGCGCGATCCTGCGGAGCCAGTCCGGAAATCTGGCAGCCAAAATTCCCAGCACCTGGTTCATCGCCTGCTGGGCATGATTCAGCCGGTTGATCGAACACACCGACCTCACAACCTCAAGGCTTTTCAGAGCCTGAACATTGCCCCGCAGGGCGGGTACAAATGTGGTCAGTCGTTCCATGAGCCTTTCGAATTCGTTTTGGCCGACCGTATCCATCAGGAGCCTCTGGCGGAATTCACAGAGCACATATTCATGGAACCGGGCGGGGAGGAGTGACAGATGCAGGGCAAACTTCCAATCGATGCGGGTCCGGACCGCATCCGCGGCCTGAACATCGGTGAGCCCTTCGACAAACTGAAAGAACGTGATCAACGCCCAAATGTCCCCTTCCGGCCTTGTCTCACAATCTCTTTCCGAGGCATCCTGCAGTTGAATGTCTGTCAGAATGCTATCCAGATGTTCACCGATCAAAATGTAGGAATTGCTGCGCCCAAAAATGGCATTTGCAGCCCGGGCGGTTTCCTTTGGCATGGATGGAACTGATTTGGAACAGTCAGACATCATCTTTTTACGCTCTGGCCCTTAAAAGATTCGGCATCTCATAACTCTGCTCTTACTATATGGGAGAGCGGATGGCCTGTAATCGGTATCTCTCCACAGATTTCCACCGGAGTGTTTGGTGAAAGTCCACAAAGACAAAAAATCAGCCCGAAGAAACTACGGGCTGAACCTTGGGGGAAAACCGCAAATCCGCAATTTATGAGTCGATACCTGGAAAACAGGGATTTTTGGTTGATTTGACCTCTTGCAAAAGGCTTTTCGCCACAGAGAACACAGAGAAAATGAGTTTTTCTCAAAGGTCTCAGTGAGCTCTGTGGCTAGGCAAAGGGGCACTTATGCAAGATGTCCTCGAGATCGAACCATGCCAGGATAGCCGGCGTAATTTTATGTAATCCGAAGTTAAATTTTCGCTCTGGGGAGCAACCTTCGCTCCCCAGAGCATCTTCGGAAACTTATAAATTCATGATGTTGGTGAATGTCTGATACTGTTAATTCTGTCTATTTCCTTGGAGCCTTGGGATCTTCCGGTCCGATGCGATAGGGACGCATCATCTCATTATCCTCATGCTCCACAATATGGCAGTGCCAGACAAATTGACCCGGGTTATCGAACTTTGCCCGGATGCGCGTCACCTCACCCGGGTAGGCGATGACCGTGTCCTTGAAACCGGCTTCCCAGGGTTCCGGCGGCCGCACGTTCCCGGTAAGTTCCACCGGTACCTCCACCTCGTCTGTGTCGTCATCGAGTTCCAGCGTCTCCCGATTGACGACTTCGAACACAACCTCGTGAACGTGCATCGGATGGGCATCGGCCGTGAGATTATAGAACTCCCACAGCTCGGTATCGCCAACCTTGGGGTTCTCAGTGACCGGATCAGACCACATCATATGGACTGCATTACCCTGGGCATCGATGTTGCCAAGCAGGGCCTCTGCAGGACCGTCGTGTACCATGGACATCATCTCGAACAATCCCAGAGTTCGCCTGCCCACGGGGTCGGGAAGGGGTGTCGCTGCTGGAAGCTGCAGGAACTCCGGCGGGGTGGTGGGATCGGGCCCGACGGCCGGTACCACGCGAAACTCCAGGATCTGACCGGTCGTCGCCGGGTCGGCCATATCGAAGTCTTCGTCTGGCTCCCCGCCCCCGAACGGCTCGTCCGGCCCAAGGTTGCCGAGCACGTAATTGCCTTCCGGAACATTGGTGAAGTCGACAATGAGGTCGGCCCGTTCCGCCAAGCCCATCAGAAGGTGGTTGCCCAGTTCGGTCAGGTTGACCGGCGCGGGCAGGCAGCCGCCTTCGTTGGCGATCTGCCAGACTTCCACACCGGGAATCTGGCTGAAGTCCAGGATCAGGAAGCGGGACTGGCAGCCGTTCAGGAAGCGGAAGCGGTAGCGGCGTTTTTCGACCGTCTGGAAGGGCCAGGTATTCCCGTTGACCATGATCATGTTGCCGAAGAACTCGGGATTCCACATCGGAGAAACATCCGTCTCAGGGATATACGGCCCGATGAATTCGTCGAAGAAGGCGCGCGTATCGGGATAGAAAAGAGAGCCGTCCTGATTGAACGCGCGATCCTGGATCGCGATCGGGATCTCATAATAAGTTTTGTCGGGTGGGAACGGGTCACCGGCTTTGGGAGCGGGACCGGGGAGTACAGCCCGTTTCCCGCTGCGGCTGTCTTTTATGTGTTGGTCTCCGCACTTGCCGCCGCGGATGATGTAGAAGCCGGCCGGCCCGGCATAGACGTTGAGCCGCGTCATGCCCAGGGCATGATCGTGGTACCAGATCGTCGAAGCCCGGTTATCGTTGGGATATTGGAACGTGGCAAAGCCCGGTCCCCAGACCGCCCCAAACTTTGTGAATGCTTTGCTCGCGAAGTAAGGATACCAGGTCCCTTTCCTGGCATAGCCGTTGGGAATGTTCTTTGCATTTGGCAGGTACCAGGCCTCCGCGTATCCATCACTTTCCTCGCCGACGCCCACCGCGCCATGCAGATGGGCCACGATCGGGACGGGGCCGGTATAGGGGTCGGGAGTCTCGGTAAAGGTTGGGCGTGTATCGCGACCCTCGATTCCTCCCAGCGGATTCGCCCAATGCAGGGTCTGATCGACCGGCAGGAGATGGGGCAGGTAATTGCCATTTGCGTCCACCAGCTCATTGATCCATTTCACACGTATCGGC
>JBAVVF010000164.1:0-3622 GCA_049697155.1 Anaerolineales bacterium | reverse complement strand
GCCTTCACCTCCGCCCCTCTGAATTAAAGAAAAAACTCCAGCAAAAGATCGACGAAGCCAGCCCGGGCGCCGACGTGCTCATGCTCGGCTATGGCTTGTGTTCCATGGCTGTGGTTGGACTCAAGGCTGCGAACGCCGCCCTGGTGATCCCGCGCGTGGACGACTGCATCGGGATCTTCCTGGGTTCCTGCGCCGCCTACCGCGCCCAGTTCGCACAGGAGCCGGGTACCTATTACCTCACCAAAGGCTGGATCGAAGTGGGCGACAGCCCTTTCGAGGAGCACAAACGGCTCGTGCAAAAATATGGCGAAGAAAAAGCGGAGCGCATGATTCGGCTCGTGCTCAAGAACTACACACGACTGGGCTTCATCAACACCGGCCAGCACGAGCTCGAGCGCTACCGCGACTACGCCCGGAAGGCTGCCGCGCGCTTCGGGCTGCGATTCGAGGAAATTGAGGGTTCATCAGTGTTACTCAGGAAGATGCTGAGCGGGCCCTGGGATGAAGAATTCGTAGTCGTGCCGCCGGGACACAGCATCTCTTACGACGACTTTATATCACCCGTGCTGAAACTTACCTGATCCGAAAGAGCCTCTATGAAAATCATCGGAGAAAAGATCAACGGGACCCGCAAGCCGGTCGCAAAGGCCATCGCAGAACGGGATGCCGCCTTTATCCAGAACCTGGCCAGGAAACAGGTGGAGGGCGGCGCGCACTGGCTGGACGTCAACGCCGGAACGCAATCCGGTCAGGAACCGGGGGATCTGGTCTGGCTCATCCATTGCGTCCAGGAGGTGGTGGATGTCCCGCTCTGCCTGGACAGCGCCAACCCGGAGGCATTACAGATCGCAATCAAGGAGGTAAAAAGGGGGCCGATCATCAACTCGATCAGCGGCGAGCGCGCCCGCCTGGAGGCCATCCTGCCGATCGCGGTCGAGCATGGCTGTGAAGTCATTGCCCTGTGCATGGATGACAGAGGCATTCCGGCCACTGCGCCGGCCCGCCTGGATGTGATCCGCAAGGTCATCAACGAGACGCGCCGGGCCGGCCTGCCCGACGAGAAAATCTATGCCGACCCGCTGGTAATGACGATCGCAACGCACATGGGCGCGGTCTGCACGGCCATCGAGACCATCCGCGCCATCCGGGCGGAGTTCCCGAAGGCCCACATTTCCTGCGGGCTGAGCAACGTATCGTTCGGGATGCCGGGCCGGGGATTGATCAATCGCACGTTCCTGGTCATGGCGCTGGAGGCCGGCATGGATACGGCCATCCTCGACCCGAACGACCGCGAGCTGCGAGCCGCGCGGGTCACTGCCGATCTGCTGCTGGGATACGACAAACATTGCCTGAACTATACCCGTGCCTATCGAGCTGGACTCCTGGAGACCCAGCTCAGCTGAAGACAACGCCCAGGACCCGACAGGCCGGTTGTTCTCGAGCGCTCATCCCAAATCTGCAAAACAAAGGAGTAAGGATATGTCAAAGAAACTTGTCACTGCAATCGCTGAGATGGAGGAGCAGCAGGCCCTGGACCTGGCTGCGGACCTGCTGGCCAAGAAAACAGATCCGCTGGTCATCCTGGACGACTGCCGGGCCGCGATGGAAATTGTCGGGCAGCGCTTCGAGGCAGGCATCTATTTCCTGCCCGAGCTGCTGCTGGCCGGGGAAATGCTGGCGCAGATCACCGATCTCGTCAGGCCAAAGCTGAAAAAGACGCAGGCGATGGAGCGTCATGGCAAGGTGCTGATCGGCACGGTCAAGGGTGACATCCACGACATCGGCAAGAATATCGTCACGTTCATGCTGGATGTGAATGGCTTCGAGGTGCGCGATCTGGGCGTGGATGTGCCGCCCGAAAAGTTCGTGGAAGCCATCCGGGAATTCCAGCCCGAGGTGGTCGGACTGAGCGGGTTCCTGACACTGGCGTACGAGGCGATGAAGGACACGATCGAGGTCATCAGGAGTGCCGGTCTGCGCGATGAGGTCAGGATCATGATCGGCGGCGGTAAGGTCAGCGAGGAGATCAAGACCTACACCGGCGCGGATGCCTACGGCAGGGATGCCATGGCAGGCGTAACCCTGGCCAGGCAGTGGACGGGCGTCAAACAGAGTCACTCGGCGAAGAAGGCTAAGGCATAGGAGGCAGAAATGGAAAAGAAATCGAAAGAATTATCTGCAGATGAGAAGCAGGAGGCTCTGTTCCAGCGCTGGCTGAATCCGAAAGGTCCGGACGGCAGCGATCTGCAATTCCAGAGCCCCGAAGCCAAAAAGGCCTATCGGGCCAGAGTGACCCGCATCAAGGATGCCATCCAGCTCAGGAAACTGCCGGACCGCGTGCCGGTGGTGCTGCTGCCAAGCTTTTTCCCGTACTACCACGGTGAGGTGACGCCTCAGGAGGCGATGTACGACTACGATAAGCTGGGTGCGGCATTCAAAAAGTTTATCCAGGAATTTGCCCCGGATGCCCATATCGGCGCCACGGCGCCCGGACCGGGCAGGATGTTCGAGATCCTGGATTACAAGCTTTATTCCTGGCCCGGACACGGCGTCGCGCCCGAGCATCCCTACCAGTGCAACGAAGGCGAGTACATGAAGGCCGATGAGTATGATGCTCTCATCCAGGATCCAACGGGTTACTTTTTGAACGGATATCTGCCGCGGGTCTGGGGTGCCTTGCAGCCCCTGCAGATGCTGCCGTTCTTTCCCGGCATCCTCGAGATGTACGGCGCGGCTTACAACTTCATCCCGTTCGCCATTCCGCCTGTGCAGGCTGCGCTCAAAGCCCTGATGGATGCGGGCACGGAAGCCTTGAAGTGGGCCATGGCGACCGGCGCAATTGAAGGTGAGCTGGCCGCCTCCGGTTACCCGCAAATGCTGGGGGGGTTCACGAAGGCACCCTTCGACGTCATCGGCGATACCTTGCGCGGCACGAAAGGCATCATGCTGGATATCTACCGCCAGCCGAAGAAACTGCTCGAGGCGATGGAAGCCCTCGTCCCGCTGATGGTCAAGATGGGTGTCGGAGCAGCGCAGCTGAACGGCAAACCGATCATCTTCATCCCGCTGCACAAAGGCGCGGACGGGTTCCTGTCCGACGAGCAGTTCAAAAAGTTCTACTGGCCGACCCTGCGCAAGGTGATGCTGGGGCTGATCGAGCAGGGCTGCGTGCCATTCCCGGCCGCCGAAGGAGGCTACACCTCCCGCCTGAAGGCCATCCGCAATATCCCGGCAGGCAAGACCCTCTGGATGATCGATCAGACCGATATGGGCAAAGCCAAGAAGGCTCTGGACGGCATCGCCTGTGTCCTTGGGAATGTACCTCTGTCGCTGCTGAGTGTAGGCACGCCCGAACAGGTGAAGGAGTATGCCATGAACCTGCTTGAGAGCGCCAACGGCAGCGGCGGCTTCATCATGAGCAACGGAGCGTTCTTCGATCATGCCACGCCGGAGAATCTCACGGCCATCGTCGAGACCGCCAAGAAATACGGCAAATATAAATAACGATCCCAAGTTCCAAACTCAGGCAGATATTTGCGGTTCATGAATTGCATGCACCCGCTTTTTAAAACAAATATGACTCACCCCAAACTTAAGGATTCAGCCACGGATTACACGGACA
>JBAVVF010000163.1:0-4032 GCA_049697155.1 Anaerolineales bacterium | reverse complement strand
CGACGGGGCCCACCAACGTGGTCCCGGCGCCCGCGCCGTCCTTCGAAGAGAATCCGGAGTTGAAGAAGAACGAGCTAAAACAGGTCGATTTGGCGGCAAACGGCGCAGACATTACGGTCACCCGCACCGTCTGGCGGGATGGCGCCGTTTATCTACAGGACGCGATCACGACTCATTATCAGCCCTGGCAGGCGATCTGCCAGTACGGGCCCGACTCGCGCAACCCCGAAAAACTGGCGCGCGAGAAAAGTCTATGCTACCGGCCCTCTTCGTGAACCTCTGCAACTTGCATGGTAAAATTTCCTGCTGTTTGGAAATGGAGACTCAATGATTAGCGAAACCCTGATCGAAATCCTGCGCTGCCCCAATTGTGTGCGCACGACCGGCGGTGAACTCAAATTGCACAAAGACGCGTGGTTCATCTGCCAGGATTGCGGACGCAAGTATCCCATCGTGGATGATATCCCCGTGATGTTGATCGAAGAGGGCGATAAGTGGCTGAAAACGGCGGAGGGCGATCTGCCGGTTCCTCCCCCCGCGAAATAGAGTGTCCTCCCTACAGGATTTGCTGAGTGACCTGACGGGTGGAAGCGAAACCCGTGCGGAGGCCGCCGTCCATGCATTGATCGAGCTGGGCGAAGATGCACTGCCGTCCTTACTGGAGTTGACCCGCTCTGCGGATGTGGATCAGCGCTGGTGGGGGCTGCGGGTCCTGGCGCAATGGCCGCACGATGCCCGTCAAGCCGGGTGGCTGGTCCCGTTTTTGAAGGATCCTGCCCGTGAAGTGCGTCAGTGCGCGGCGCTCGGGCTGGCGATCCGGCCTGATGAAAATGCCGTTCGGCCCCTCATCGAAGTCTTGAGCGACCCGGATGGCATGGTGAACAGCCTGGCCGTGAATGCCCTGGTCAAGATTGGCAGCGCGGCTGTCCCCTCCCTGATCGAAGTTATGAAAGGCGCACCGCAGTCCACGCGCATTCATGCTCTGCGAGCCCTGGCGGAGATCCGGGATCACCGTGCCATCCCGATCATGATGAAAGTAATGGAAGAAGATTCGGCCCTGTTGCAGCACTGGGCCAAGGAAGGCCTGGAACGACTCGGCCTGGATATGGTATACATAAAACCCGTATGAACAAAATGAACTTTCTCAAAAACATCAAATTTGGACGACCATCTGTAATGCAGATCATCTTCATCATAGTTGGGCTGGTCCTGGCTGTGGGTGGTTTTTTCTTTACCCGCAGTCTGATCACGTGTTGGAACTTCCCGACTCTGCCTGTGCCTGGCATGGCCCCCGCCAACTGTGGAACGATCACGGCCGGCTTGAATGGACCTGCAATTAGTGATGCAGCGACACCCGTTCCGGGCGCGCTGGAAGCGTTACCTCCCCCGATCACAATTCCCGATAGTAATCTGCCGCCCGCCTGGGATGGCGCCAGCCGCATTACCGTTCTGCTCATCGGCCTCGATTATCGCGACTGGTCGGCCGGGGAAGGTGCGCCGCGCTCGGATACGATGATCCTGCTCACGATCGACCCGCTGACAAAGACCGCCGGGATGCTCTCGATTCCACGCGATCTGTGGGTCAATATCCCGGGGTTTGGTAATGGCCGCATCAATATGGCTTATTCGCAGGGTGAGGCATACAAGCTGCCCGGAGGGGGGCCCGAACTTGCGCGCACGACGGTCGAGCAGGTGATCGGTGTGCCTGTCCAGTATTATGCCCAGGTCGATTTTTATACATTCGCCGAGTTCATCGACCTGATCGGTGGCATCGACATCTATAACGAGGAAACCCTGAGGCTGGATCCGGTGGGCGCCGGCAAGGACAAGATCAAGATCACTGGTCCCGGGATGCGCCACTTGAACGGGGAACGGGCCCTGGCTTATGTACGTTTCCGCAAGGATAAGGAAGGTGACATTGCACGTTCGCAGCGGCAGCAAAAAGTGATCCTGGCCATCCGCGATAAGGTCCTGAGCCCTGAAAACCTCCCAGTCCTGCTTGGCAGGGCCCAGCAGTTCTATGAGGAGTTCTCCGCCGGGATCAAAACCAACATGCCCTTTGACACGGCCCTGCGTTTGGGCGTGCTGGCAAAAGACATCCCGGTCGAAAGCATCAAGCACGGCACCATCGATTACACGATGGTGACCCTGGATAGTGTGACGCTCGGCGGACAACCTGCCGACATCATGAAACCGATGCCCGATAACATCCGTCAGCTGCGCGATGAGATCTTTTCTTCGATAGGCGGGCGAAACCCGCTGGCTGCTCAGGGGCAGCCGACCCTGGAGCAATTACTGCCTTTGATGCAGGCGGATGGTACGCGGGTGCGCCTGGTCAATGATTCATTCGCGCCGGGATTGGAAGCGAATACCGCGAATTATTTCGCTTCCCTGGGTCTGGCGGTGACCGAATACGGCCCGCCAACCGGTGCCAGCAACGTTACGGAGATCGTCCTGTATTCGCCAAAGCTCTACACGTTGAAGTTCCTGCAGACCTTGTTTGGCATCGGTTCGAACGCGCAGATCGTGATCGAGCCTAACCCCGCGGCCACGGTGGATATGGAGGTCAGGCTGGGCAACGACTGGGCGAACAATCATCCGGGTATGCCGTAGCCTGAAGCAGTTTTAAAAGTTTCAGCCACAGATCACTCTGTGGCTGATTTTTTTATCGGAGTTCGATTTACGGCTGCTGGAATGTCAGCTTGATCGCACCCAGGAAATTCTCCCCGCTGGCAGTCTGACAGACCGGTGCGGTGATGCCGAGCGCGACGTCGCTGCCGCGGGCGAGCTGGATCACGTACGTTTCGTCAGATGTCATAATGTAATCTGCGTAGCCATTGCCCAATTCGGGTTTGAGTCCGGTGAAGAATTGCTCCTTGCCGCCATCCCAGGTGACAACAATTTCCACGCCGGCCATCTGACGGCGATTTGCATTTAACACCAGTATCTGCAGCAATCCATCGGGGAGGTTGGAATCGCAGATGGACTCCTGACCGGTCAGCGCGAAGGGTGAGCCGAGTGTGGGAACCGGTGTACGCGTCGGGCGGGGAGTTGCCGCAGCGACAGGTTCGGCCGGTGCGGTCTCGAAGAACTCCGGCATCTCGGTCGGTCCGATGGGGACTTCGGAGGGAAGTGGGGGCAGGGTGGCCGTGACGATCTCTTCCGGATTCTCTGCGGCTTCGACCATGGCGGTCGTCGGGGTCGGGAGAGGCGCCCCGGCGTGCTCATCGCTCAGGGCGAACGCCAGCTCGGCCAGTTGATCGGCATTTGCTCCACCGGTTCCACTTGCCAGCATGCGCTGGGCTTGGGCGTTCAGGGCTTCGATCGGATCCGGTTCGCTCAACAAGGCCAGACGGGCCCGGGCGCGCGGCAGGTTGCCGGTCGCGCTGTACGCCGCGGCGATGGAGGCGCGATACTGATCCTTGAAATCGGCCCGCAGAGCGGCCGGGTCTGTGTCGGCAATGCGGGGAGGCGAGATCGCCCAGGCATAGACGAGACCCAGTCCCACTCCCGCCAAAAGCGCGACCACGACTCCCAGATGCCAGCCACGGATCGGTTTCATTGGATCCCGCTCCAGGCCTGCAGCGCAGTGACGAGCTCCTGGATCAGCACGATATCCGCATCCGGGAAGCCGTTGGTGCGCGCGAAGTCCAGCCCGGCAGACGCGATGGCAGAAGGCGACTGGGTGCCGAAAATGGCCAATCGGCGGGCAGCCAGGCCCGGGTCCTGTTCGACCCGGTACGCCTCCGCCGTCATCAGAACGTAATCGGCCTGGTAGTCCGCTCGGAGCGTGTCGGGGGTGAGATCGAAGAAGTCGGCCGGATCGATGACCCAGCCATAGACCAGACCGAGTCCGATGCCTGCCAGCAATGCAAGAACGATGAATACCCAGCGATTCGATGTCATAGAAAGAATATCCGAGCAGGTGACCGGCGGCACCCAGAGACACTTCCGTACCGTTGCTGTCTCCCGACCCTGGCGGGATTTGACAGGCTCTGCCGCGCCGGGCCTGCCCGGACGCCAGCAAGGATA
>JBAVVF010000162.1:0-3020 GCA_049697155.1 Anaerolineales bacterium | reverse complement strand
GCCAAGATGACCCAGACCGATCAGGACGATATGTTTGTTCATTGTGGAGGCGACAGCCATTTCCCATTCCTTACTTCGCGCCCGCCGGTTGAAGAGCAGACTGCCAAAGTCGGCAAGTCCCTGGGCCAGGATGACGAGACCGATGACGGGCATGACAAAATAGAATAGTTGCAGTCCGAAATATTTCGGAAATTCCCCAACCGGCTGCAGGAATGCGGCCGTGAGGACGATATAGAACGCTTCCACCAGGTTGTGGATGGGGTGCCCGACAGCTTCGGCAATGGCGCGGTAGATTAGTCCGCCGCCGACGACTGCCACCCCAAAGAGCAGCAGGGGCGACTGAAACTCCTTCATCAGGATGACCGTGTCGCGCCAGCCTGCCTTCCACTGCCGGATGCGGGTAGCTGGTTTGATCATTTCCCGAAGCCTTCGATCGGCAGGCGGACGCTCATGCGCCGGACGTTATCCCCAACCCGCGAAGTGACCTTTAGGACCAGCACACTGATATCGTCGGCAGGCCGGTTTTCGTCGAGGCTGACGGCCTGGGCAAGCAGTATGTCCGCTAGCGTCTGCGGGCCGGGGTCCTGGTCTTCAAGAATGGAGCGGAGAGTCGCGGCAACGTCCATGGGCAGCCCGCGCCGTTTGCCCGCATGGATCAGCCCATCGGTGTAAATGACGATCACCAGTCCGGGCTCGATGCCGATCTCGGTGATGACCGGGCGGATGTTGAGCGAGGTGCCCAGGGGGATGCTTTCCTGATCGAGACAGTCGATCTCCTCGCCTCGGCAGATAAAGATCGGTGCCGGGTTGTTGCGGGTCAGGACGATGGTCCGGCTGCTGAGATCGACAGACGCGATGTTGAGGGTGCTGATGACCTTGCCCTGCCGGTCGGTGAAAAGCGCGTCGGAGGCAGCCCGGGCGGCGGCCCCATCCCGCACCCCCTCGGCCAGCAATCCGATCACCTTGCGGACGACGGCCAGGGAGATAGCCTTGGCACCCCGCCCGGACGTCTGACCGTCGGCCAGGACGACCGAGAGCCCGCCGTTCGGCCGCTCGACCACTTCCAGTGTGTCGCCGCTTTCCGAGGTGGCGTACTTATTGACTTTGGCTACCGCGATCTGAACTTCCATGCCCTGATTTTACTATGGGATTAACCAGACCTGACAGGTCTCCGAGACCTGTCAGGTCTTTACCGGATTATCTTACGGTGCTCCGCGCTGCAACCTTCCAGGTGACCTCCACCTGGTCGCCGCGCCCGCCGATGACCTCATCGAACAAACTGGTGACCATGCAGCAATGGTTGGGGATGACGCTGACCCGCTCACCGATCTCCGGCTTGCGCGGGCAGGCCGAAAAGTCCACGTGACCGTGCTCTTCGGAAAGCGAATAGATCTTTGCCTCGGGATATTCGCAGATATAGCCGTAGCCATCCAGCCCGTGCAGGTCCATCGAGAGGGTCTTGCTGCCGGCGTCCAGGATGCCGCGTTCGGGCGTCGGGCGGCTGACCACCGTTGTGAAGATTTTTAGCGCGCAGGTGTCGAGCGTCACCGCGCCCGAGCGCAGGCTGAGACGGTCTCCATAGACATAGATTCCCGCCCGATATTCGGTCAATTCTGGATGAGTATGCGCCTGCCACATGCCGGGAGTTCCGCCGGCGCTGACCCGCTCGATCTGCAAACCTTCATCTCGCAGCAATGCGCGTGTCTCGCGGACGAAATCATCCAGGCGTTCGCCGGTGGGGAACGTCATCAGTCCGCCAAAGTGCAGGTTCGGCAGGCTTTCGATCAGGCGCGCCAGGTCGGCCGCATCCTGCGGCGACGCGACCCCACAGCGCTGACCGCCCGTATCGCATTCGACCAGCACGGGCAGCGTCAGGTCAGCCTGTTGCGCTGCATCCGACAGTCCGCGGACCGTGTACTCCGAATCCGCCGTCACGCTGACCTTCACCCGTGCAGCCAGTGACATCAGCCGCCTGAGCTTGCTTTTGCCGATGATGTTGTAAGGGATGAAAATATCATCGAAACCGGCGTCTGCCATGATCTCTGCTTCGCTGATCTTTTGACAGGTGATTCCCACCGCCCCGGCGTCCATTTGCATTTTGGCAATGGCGGGGATCTTGTGGGTCTTGACGTGCGGGCGGCTGGCAAGGTTATGTTCGTCGAGATAAGCCTGGAGGCGCGCAATGTTGGCTTGCATGCGATCCATATCTACGACCGGGACGGGTGTCTCCAATTCAGCGATGTGCATGGGCTATTTCTCTCCGACGTAGGCAATCGCGTCGATCTCGACCAGGATGCCCATCAGCTGGCTGCCGACGGTCGTGCGCGTCGGTTTGGGGTCCGGGAAGTACGTGGCATAGACCTTGTTGTAGCGCTCGAAAAGGGCCACGTCGCTCAGATGCGCGCTGACCTTGACCACGTCCGCCATGCTCGCGCCGCCCGCGGCCAGGATGGCCTTGATGTTTTCCAGAACGCGGGCGGTCTGCTCCTCGATGGTCGTCCCGACGATCTGTCCGGTGGCCGGGTCGAGCGGTCCCTGCCCGGAGACGAAGATGAAGTCTCCGGCGCGCAGTCCCTGCGAATAAGCTCCGATCGGGGATGCTCCGGATTGGGTTGTGATTTGTTGCCTGGGCATAGGTATTCTCCTTTTTTCTGTCATTGCGAGCGAAGCGAAGCAATCTCCTCGCAAGTTAAGCAAACAGTTCCTCGTAAAGATCTTTCCATTCAGGATTCATGCTGTTTATTAATTGTATCTTCTTCTTACGCGAGCCTCCCTTGATTTGTTTCTCCTTGGCGATTGCAGAATAAATATTGTCACCAACCTCATAGTAAACCAACTTGTGTAAATTATATTTTTTTGTAAATGCACTGCCTATGCCATTCCTAAGCTCACGTACTCGCCGCCGCAGGTTGTTTGTTACACCTGTATAAAGAACAGTATGATGGATATTCGTCATAATATAGATACAATACTCCCGATTTGCTTCCATGCTCAATTTCTCCCTTCAGTATGTGCCTGTT
>JBAVVF010000161.1:0-1579 GCA_049697155.1 Anaerolineales bacterium | reverse complement strand
TGGTCGCCGATATCCCCGATTTCTGCCGGGAGCTTGTGCAGGCACTGACCGAAAAAGCAGGTGTGACCGCCTGATGGGACAAAACACCTCCCTCAAGCTCTGTGAACCTGAGGGAGGTTTGATTTATGCGATCAAACTGTTGGAAATGCTAACGATGAACGTCAGTTGCAGCCTGGCAGTTTGAAGCTGGCAATGCGGGTCTGCCAGCCTGCCGGGCTGGAAGCCTGACCGGCGGCGGTATAGTATTCATTGACATACCAGAAAGTACAATCATCCACCGGGTCGATGTTCAGGGAGGTGTAGTCGCCACAGCGGGAATTGGTGGTCGTTTGTACACCGGTCCCGTTGATGATGATGCCTTCGCCGAGGGTCATCTGCCCGAGCGGATCGCCGGCAAGTCGCCCTGTGTAGCGGATGCCCGGGAAGACATCCACGCCATTGACCACACTGTAGCCGATGGCCAGGTTGCCTTTCTTATCCTGGGCGGCGCTGCCCATCCAGCGATGGACGCCATCAGCCGGTGCATACGTGCCCTGCTGATAGAGCGAGTACGTGCCGTTGGCACGTCTGATCTCGTACCAGCGCACGCCGGCAATGGCAGGTAAGGCTTCCACCGACTGGTTCGTGACCAGCGCCTCATAGTCCTTGAAATTGCGGTAGGCCAGCCGCCAGGTCGGCCGCTGCCGGTAGGATAGGATGTCGAGATATTGGGCGGGATTAACGATGCCCGGCTGCAGCAGGCAGTCGCGCGAGGTCGGCGTGCAGGGGAAGACCGAGTCGAAGGCCGCGACCGGCAGTTGGGCCGCCAGCTCGATGGAGGCGGTCGGAGTCGAATGCCACTTTACGTCGAATTCCCAGATGTTGAGCGCGTCGAAGCTCGCGCCGTAGCCGGCGCCATCATCCTGTGTGCCCACGATGGGCGCAGGAACCTCATTCTTGGGCTTCTGCTTCCCGTCAATGTCCGGCGGGAGCAGGCCGTCGCCCACCAGCGGCAGGATGTCCGGGTCGTTGCCGTCCAGGAAGAAACTGACGACTCTGGCGTTCGGATCGCCTTCGATCATCTTGTTCCGCTCGAGGCCGTACACACCAATGCCGTACTCAACCGTCGGCCCGAACTCGCGGGTCGTGATAATGTACGAATCCCGCCAGACGCCATACTTCGGGTAATCCGGGAAGTTAAAGCCGGTGGTGAAGGCATAACGATAGTAGGCGCCGGTCGGGTCCCCGGTCTGGGAGATGGCTACGCAGTTGTAGAAGGGCAGGTCGGGATCGTCGAGGCCGCGGGTCGTGAACTGGGAAAGGATCCAGCGGTCGGCAAATTGATCGTAGATTACGATCGGATCGCCCGACGGGTCGGTGCAGTCCTCGACCGCGAATCCTGCCCACAGGGTGCCGGTGTCCACCGGCCCGAGCAGCAGGGTCCCGGTCTTCGAATAGACGGCAAAGACCAGGTTGACCATCTCGACGTAATGATTGGGACCCACGTCCCCGACCGGATCCGGCGGGTTGACCCGGAAACCAAACACGTTGAAGTTGTCCTGGTTGCTGAGCCCTTCGAAGTTCGCCAGCTGGGCAGGGA
>JBAVVF010000160.1:0-4111 GCA_049697155.1 Anaerolineales bacterium | reverse complement strand
GTTCACAAAGAAAACAAAAGAAGAAACTCTGTGCACTCTGTGTACTCGGTGGTGAAGTTCTTCGGCAAACCATCCCTCTGATCCACTCAAAATTGAGGGTGGTATAATGCCCGTGTGGTTCAAATCCTATCAAGGGAAAAGGCATGAAACTCCACGAGTATCAATCAAAATTAATTTTTGCAAAATATGGAATTCCCATCCCCAAGGGACGGGTAGCGGCCACCGCAGACGAAGCGAAGCACATCGCAGAAGAACTGGGTGGCCGTGTTGTTATTAAATCCCAGGTATTGGTTGGTGGACGCGGCAAGGCTGGCGGCGTAAAGGTTGCCAGGGACCCGGATGAAGCCAGTGATTTTGCCCAGCAGATCCTTTCGATGCGCATCAAGGGCCTGCCTGTTCGCAAAGTGCTGGTCGACGAAGCTGCCGTGATCGACCATGAAATTTATTTCTCCATCACGAACGACCGGGCCGAGAAGAAACCGGTCATGATCGCTTCGGCCGCCGGCGGCGTGGACATCGAGGAAGTGGCCGCAACCACCCCCGAGAAAATCATCAAGGTTCACATCGATCCCCTGCTCGGACTGCGTGATTACCAGGCCCGTGATATTGCCGCTTCCATCGACCTGCCGCGCGAACTCTGGCGCGATTTCAGCAAGATCGCGGCAGGTTTATGGCGGGCCTATCTCGAGACGGATGCAACTCTGGCCGAGATCAACCCGCTGGTGATCACCAAGGACAAGCACCTGGTGGCCCTGGACGGCAAGATGATGATCGACGACAATGCCCTGTTCCGGCATGCAGACCTGGCTGAGATCCGTGACGTGGACGAGGAGGCCCCGGCCGAGACCGAGGCCCGCCGGCACGGACTGTCCTTCATCAAGCTGGATGGGAACATCGGCTGCATGGTCAACGGCGCCGGCCTGGCCATGACCAGCATGGACATCGTCAAGCTGTTTGGCGGTGAGCCCGCCAACTTCCTGGATATCGGCGGAGGCGCGGGGGCCGAAAAGGTCGCGGCCGCGATGCGCATCATCCTCTCGGACCCGAACGTCAAAGCCGTGCTGTTCAACATCTTTGGCGGCATCACGCGCTGCGACGAGGTGGCCCGCGGCATCCTGACCGCCATGGAGCAGGTCAAGCCAAACGTTCCAATGGTCGTGCGGCTCGTCGGAACGAATGCCGAAGAGGGCCGCAAGCTGCTCGAGAACGCCAGCATGATCACAGCCCAGACGCTGGCAGATGCCGCCCAAAAGGCTGTGGCTGCAGCAAAGGGATAAAGCCCCATGTCGTTGCGAGGAGGAGGCATCGACGACGAAGCAATCTCCTCTTAACGGGAGATTGCTTCGCTCACCGCAGAGCGGTTCGCTCGCAACGACATAACTTTCGGAGAAATATATTCATGAGCATTCTGATCAATAAAAATACCCGCCTTCTCGTCCAGGGCATTACCGGCAACGAAGGGCTTTTTCACACGACCCAGATGTTCGCGTATGGAACGAACGTCGTCGCGGGCGTGACCCCGGGCAAAGGCGGAGAATGGGTTCTGGATGGAAAAGTCCCGGTGTTCGACTCGGTCAAACTCGCGGCGGATGCCACCGGGGCCAACTCCACCTGCATCTTCGTCCCCTCGCGCTTCGCGCCGGACGCCATGTTCGAAGCCGCGGATGCCGGCATCCCGCTGATCGTCTGCATCACGGAAGGTGTTCCCGTTCAGGACATGATGCGCGTCCGCAACTATCTCGACAACAGGAAGGTTCGCCTGATCGGCCCGAACTGTCCCGGTTTGCTGACCCCCGGCGAATCAAAAGTCGGCATTATCCCCGGGGATATCGCGATCCCTGGCAATGTGGGAGTCGTCTCGCGTTCCGGTACCCTGACCTACGAAGTCCTCTACGCGTTGAAACTCGCCGGAATGGGCGCCTCGACCTGCGTCGGCATCGGCGGCGATCCGGTCAACGGGACGAACTTCATCGATGTGCTCGAGATGTTCGAATACGATGCCCAGACTGAAAAGGTTGTCATGATCGGTGAGATCGGCGGAACCGACGAGGAAAAAGCAGCGGAATTCATTGCCACCAGGATGACCAAGCCGGTTGTCTCCTTTATTGCCGGTCAAACCGCACCTCCCGGCAAACGCATGGGCCACGCGGGTGCCATCATCGAAGGCGGGGCCGGCACAGCTGCTGACAAGGTCAGGGCGCTGGAGACCGCCGGCGTGAAGGTCGCCAAACACCCGGAAGAGATCCCCAGTCTTCTAAAGTGATATCGCTGCCATCAAGGGACCATGTGTGATTGGCGTCCCGGCGCCATCGGCAATTCCCCATCAAAGAACAGAGCCGTCCTGTGAGGACGGCTCTACGGTTATAATCGTTACAGCCCTTCCGGGCAAAAATGACTTACTTGTGTGAGTCGATGTAAGTAACAGCGTCGCCCACCGTGGTAATCTTCTGGGCATCTTCATCTGAGATTTCGGCGCCAAACTTGTCCTCGAAAGCCATGATCAGCTCCACCAGATCGAGGGAATCGGCTTCGAGCTCCTCGCGGAAGCGGGCCTCGGGTGTGATCTTGGCTTCATCGGCGCCAAGCAAATCCTTGATGATCGCTTTTACTTCAGTATACGTGTCAGACATGACAACCTCCTTCGAAATTTGACGTGGCAATTGTACTCGGTCTAACAACCGTGTCAAGCCAGTATTGTCTACTCTATCACAGGAACACTACCCCATGCCAAAAGTTGCGCCGATCGACCAGCGAAAAGCCGATCATATTAAGATAAATCTGGAAAAAGATGTCCGTTCCGCATTGACGACCGGGCTGGAAAGGTATCATTTCGTCCACGAGGCCCTGCCGGAACTGGATCTGGAACGGATCGACCCCAGCCTGAGCCTGTTCGGCAAACGATTGGCGGCCCCCATTCTGATCAGTTCCATGACCGGCGGGACGGAGGAGGCCGGCGAGATCAACCACCGGCTGGCGGAGGCTGCACAGGAAGCCGGGGTCGCCATGGGCGTCGGCAGCCAGCGGGCCGCCCTCGAAAACCCGAAAGAGACACCCACCTTTTCCATCGCCCGCCAGGCCGCCCCGGATATCCTGCTTTTTGCGAATCTTGGCGCGGTGCAGTTGAACTATGATTACGGCATCGACCAGTGCCGCCGGATCGTGGATATGATCCGGGCAGACGCGCTCATCCTTCATCTTAATCCGCTGCAGGAGGCCGTCCAGGATGCCGGGGACACGAACTTCGCAGGCTTGGGCAAAAAGATCGAAGAGATATGCAAAAAGCTGGACGTCCCGGTGATCGCAAAAGAGGTCGGCTGGGGCATCTCGGAGCGGACAGCCAGGCTGCTGGCCGATTGCGGCGTCCGGGCCATCGACGTGGCCGGCGCGGGCGGGACGAGCTGGTCTCAGGTCGAGATGCATCGCGCCCCCGACGAGTTCACGCGCCAGTTGGCCGCGACCTTCGTCGGCTGGGGCATCCCAACGGCGGAGGCCATCCTGAACGTCAGGAAAGCCGCGCCGGAAATGACCATCTTCGCCAGCGGCGGTATCAAAGATGGGCTCGACATCGCCAAGTGCATTGCCCTGGGTGCAACCCTGGGAGGCATGGCGGGACATTTCCTCAAAGCGGCGGCAGTTTCCACGGAGAAGGTCCTGGAGATGATGAAACTGACGAAGCGGCAGATCGAAGTCACGATGTTCGCGACGGGAGCGGGAACGCTGGATGACTTACCGGGAAAGTTGAAGCTGACCTAGAGAACGGACCGCCTGAGCCCCTGACACTTGTACTCCTTGATTGCACTCCTACGAAAATATGGATCGACAATGAAATCACTCTGCATCCTATTCATTCTTTTGCTTCTGGCAGGCTGCACTCCTGCAAACACTCCTCAATCTCCGACGAATACGCCCCCCGCAGATACTACTCCCCCTCCCACCAAGATTCCTGAAGCTTCTCTCGGTGCAGGATTCCGCTACTCATCCTATGGGCCAGCCTATAATCCCGGGCCCGAATATTGGGCATCGGTCGGCGAACAGATGGCGGCAAAATTTCCGGATGCGAAACCAGCCGCAATTTGGATCGTGGGCATCCTCGACGGGGAGGGCACGTATC
>JBAVVF010000159.1:0-11637 GCA_049697155.1 Anaerolineales bacterium | reverse complement strand
CCCGTAGGCCGTGTGACCCTGTCCGAACGGCATGGCGATCGTATCGGGGCGAATGGCCGGATACAGATAAACCGGCGCTTCCACCTCCCCGGCCTCGCTGATGATCTTGACCACATCGTCATTATCGATCCCAAGCTCGTGCGCGGTCTCGGGGTTCATCTCCACCCAGGTGTTCCACATGACCGTCGTGGTCGGGTCAGGCAGTTCCTGCAGCCAGGGGAGATTTGCGCCGTCCTCGCCCAGGGTCGGCGAGACGAACGGCACGAAGAAGAATTCACCTTCACCGGCAAACTTGGCCTGCGAAGACGTCAACCCGCGGCTCAACCCGCCCTCCGCAGCCGGGGCCGCCTCACCGGCGGAGTTCTTCCACCAGCCGCCGTGCTGCTGGAAGGATGCGCCGAACGAGTTGATCTCAGGCGCGACAAAGGAGCCATCCGTCTGGCCAACGAGGCTGGAGAGCTTGCTTTGAATGTAGGCGACCTCGTCGCCGAAGGGCAGAGCTCCCGCAGCCGAACCGCCTGCCAGCTGCGCGGCGGCGATCAACACATCCGCGGTCGCGCGCGTCCCGGCAAGGAACGGCGAAACGACCGGCTGCGCGCCCGAAAGCACGGGCTGCCGGGTGCCTGTCGGAACCCGCTGGTAGCCCCAGGATTCAAGCCCATGGTGGTCAGGGAAAACGTAGTCGGACGCGACCGCGGTTTCATCCGGGAAGGTGGCGAACGAAATGACCGTGCCCACGTTCGCCAGGGCTTCAGCGAAGCCAAGCGACTTGGGCAGTTCAAAAACGGGATTGACACCGTGGATGAACAGCGTGGTCACCGCGCCGCTGTTCATCTGACCGATGAAATCGCTCATCTCCCGGGCGCTTGCAGGGCGATGGTATTCATCCTGGTTCGGGGCAAGCGGCGAGAGGGACATGCCGCCGGGCTTGCCGAAGTTTTCGACCAGGGCATTGAAGCTCAGGACCGCTTCCGCCGTCGCCAGCCCGTTGCTCATGCCGAGGGCCGGTCCGCCGGGGATGGCGATCGGCGCGAAGGCTTTCGCCACCAGTTGTGCGATCTCCTCGAGCGCCTCCAGCTTCACACCGGAAGCGGCCGCCGCAGCCTCGAGATCGACGTCGGCGAACGCCCGCGGGAGCGCGCCGCCCCTGGCTTCCGCCACGAGCCGGCCGATCGCAGCCGCGACCAGGCTCTCGGTCCCCGGAACGATCGGGAACCAGTCATCGGCCTTGGAGCCGGTCTGAGACAGGCGCGGCTCGAACTGGATGAAATGACCGCGCCGCTCCGGGTTGCCGCGGCGCATCTTTCCGAAGGCAAGGTTGTAGGCGACCGGGGAAAGCCAGGTCTCGAGAAAGTTCGCCCCAAAGGAAAGCACGAGATCCGAATTACCGATATCGAAATAAGGCAGGCCCGCCTGACCAAAGACATTTTCTGCGGCCTGGCTCAGCGTGGCGTGGGACTCGAACATGCTCGCAGCGCTGAACCGGATCGGCGCAGGCGCCCCGATCGCATTGGCCAGATCAGTTACCAGGTCGAAGAGATGATCGGAGCCGGTTCCCATCAGGAACGCAACGCCGGCCGAGTCCTTGAGTGCATCCGCGATCACCTGGAACGCTTCGTCCCAGCTCAGGTTGGGTTCCACATCCTGGAAGTTCGCGTTGTAGAGCGCGTCCCCGCGCTCGTGGTTGATGGGACCGCGCACCCGGTTCGGGTTGTACAAACCCTGCAGGCTGGTCTGCGCCCGCGGACAAGTCTTGCCGCGGTTGACGGGATGATTCGGGTTGCCCTCCACTTTGAGGGCGCGCCCCTGCATGGTGCGGACGATGAGTCCGCAGCCGGCCGCACATTCGCGGCAGGTGGTGGCGTAATATGTGCTCAGGCCGTTGTAGGTGTATTCGGGCATCCTCGAATACGGCTCGCGCTTGACATAACGCGAGGCGGGACCGCAGCCCGTCAATACGGCCGTGGTTGCCGCGCCTGCACTCGCAAGCTTGAGAAAATCACGCCGGGAAACTTTTTCACTCATAGTTGATCCATTCCTTTTTGCCCGGTCTAGTAATGGCAGGTACCGCAATCGGTGAGCCTGGTCAGTTTTTCCTGATCGTCTCCGGCCCGCTCGCGATGACAGTTCAGACACCACCCCATGTTCATGACCTGGGGGTTCCTGGCAATCTCCACCACCGACATGTCGCCATGGCAGTTTTCACAGTTCAATCCCGCCGCAATATGCGGCCGGTGTGTGAAATGGACAAAGTCCGGGACTTGTGATACCGGAACCCAGGCAATCTCTTTATTATTCAAAACGTAGTTTTTCAACTCTGCCAGCCTGGGACTGGTGTTGGTAATTTGCATTTGCTGGTGACAGCCCCAGCATTTTGTGAGGGTGGGCAGTCCCGGCGAAGGTCCGCGCAATGCGCCGGGATGACAATACAGGCATTGGATCCCAAAGCCGACATGCCTCTGATGTGTGAATTGAATAGGTTGTTCGGGTGACTGCTGGGTATAAAATATTCCAAAGGCGGTAAGACTGAACAAAGATAACGCCGCAATAAGCACCGCTATCCGCCCCATTGGCTGTCTCAGCCATTCGAAAAGGTTCCTGATCATGCATGCTCCTGTGACAAGATTTGTTCCTGCTCCTGCGCCATATCAAACAAATTAAATCTTTTAAGTATACATTCGGCAGACAAATTACCGATGAAATACTTTCCAATATTAAATTCAGGATGTTACAGGAAATATTGCGGTCCTAACACAAGACTCGCCCCTATCAGTTTTAAATGACGGGACGAGTGGTCATGCATTATGTGCTAAACCGTGGGCTTCGACGTCTTACTCTCCTCAGAAGCCGCCGATCTCCCTTCGGCGACGCGGGCATTATACTGCAAAAGCAAGCGTCCGTACATGCAGGGCATGCCAGAAAGTGGCTGTTCGGGAGTTACGTTTCCTTTCGCCACCAGGAACACAGAGTACATAGAATTTCTCTCTTATTTTTCAGTGTACTCCCGGACAGGATGTACCGGAATGCGTGCATGATATACTTCTGGAAAAGCCTATGAAACGATTTATGCGGCCCATCATAAGCCTGGGACTTGGTTTGGTCCTTGCACTATTCAGCGCAGCATTGACATTTTCGGCACCGCCCACCATGCAGGGGGACCCGGCGGTGGCAGCTTTTCTGGCGCAGCCCACAAAAACCCCGCGGCCGGCAAATCCCTCCGAGATCGGCTCGACGGACGGCGTCATGATCATGATATTCGTCATCGCCGCGATCATCGTCATCCCCATCCTGCTGCGCCGAGAATCCTGGATCGAGCCGCGCTAGCATCTGGACATGTAAAAAAACCCTGCCAGGGTTCAGAACCCTGGCAGGGTTTTTGCATCTACGTCCCCTTCCACGTATTTGCTTTGGCGATACGTTCCCCCAGCGCGGGGTGGGAATGGAACAACCAGACCACCCACTTCTCGGGATCCACTTCGCCGAGGTTCTGATTCGCCAGGCGCGTAAAGGCCGAGGCGAACGCCTCCCGCTTCCCCGTAACCTGCAGCGCGTAATCGTCGGCCATTTCCTCCCGCCAGCGCGAGACCGCGTTCTCGACCGGCATCGTGATCAGCCCGTAGGCCCCGAGGATGAGTCCCAGCGCGGGGAACGCGGCCACGTCGGCCGGGCCGCTGAAGCCGAAATAACCGATGGCCCAGTTCAGCGCCAGGGAGGCCAGATACAGGCTCAGCGTCGTGGAGAGCGTGCCGAAGGCAATGAGAAACGGGATATCGCGGTGGACGTGATGTCCCAGCTCGTGAGCCAGGACCGTCTCGATCTCGTCCGTTGAAAATTCGTTGATCAGCGTATCGCCGAGCACGATCCGACGCGTATGGCCGAGGCCGGTCAGCGCGGCGTTGGCGGCCTTCGTCCGCTTCGACATATCGAACTTGAACACGCCCTTGACCTTCGTGTTCGCGCGCCGGGCCAGGTCGAGCAGACGGTCGGCCAGATCCCTGTGTTCGTCGCCGAGCGGGACGTATTTGTTGAACAGCGGCATGATCAGCACCGGCGCCAGGTTGGAAAGCAGGACACTGAAGAAGAGCATCCCGCCGGCCGCCCACAGCCACCACAAATTGCCGGTGGCGCGCAGGGCCAGATACAGAAGCTCGAGCAGGATCAGGCCGAGGGGCGCGCCGATCGCCAGTCCCTTCAGCTGATCGATGACCCATTCCTTTAACGTCTGGTTGGACTGCCCGAAGCGATGCGGCAGGACGAATCCACTGTAGTAGCTGAGAGGCAGGTCGATCAGGAAATAGATCCCGCCAAAGACCGCCACGAAGAGCGGCACCAGCAGCCACGGATTCTCTGTAAAAGACGTCAGCCAATCGCGCAGTCCGATGGCCCAGCCAAAAGACAGCCATGCAAGGGCATAGACCGCGCTGAAGAGGGTATCCACCAGCCACAAGCGGCGGTGGATGCGCGCGTATTGTTTGGCCTGTTTTTGTCGTTCGGGATCGAGAGTAACATTCATACGAAAAATTATAGCATGGCCACAGTCATGTCGTTGCGAGGAGGGTTGAGACGCGTAGCGTCTAAATCCCGACGAAGCAATCTCCTGTAACATTATTAGAGATTGCTTCGGGCTTCGCCCTCGCAATGACAGGGCCTTGGCCCTTGACAAGCGACCGCTGGTCGCTCTATAATGGGCAAGAAGCGACCACTGGTCGCTTCGAAGGAGAATTATGCCCAGAGGTATTGCCCTCACTGAAGATGAACAGGCCAGGCGCCGCAAGGAAATCTTCCACGCCTCCGTCCATCTGTTCCTGAAGAAAGGCTTCAACGAAACCTCGATGCGCGAGATCGCCGAGGCAGCCGGGATCGGGAAGTCGACGCTTTACGATTACTTCCCCTCCAAAGACGATATCCTGCTCTCCTTCGTCGAGGACGAGCTGCAGACCCTCACGGACAGGATGAAGGAGATTGAGAAGCAGGACCTCGGAGCCATGCCGAAGCTGCGCCAGATGATGTACGCCTATATGGATTACCTGGCAGCCAATGAAGACTTCTTTATCAAACTCAGTTATCAGGTCCAGCGGATGGCCCAGGAAAGCACCGAGCGCATCCAGCGCAAACGGCACGCCCTTCAGGATGTGCTGCGCGCCACCGTCGAAGAAGGCATTCGCACCGGGAGCTTCCGCGCGGTGAACTCGCTGCTGGCCACGCGCGTGATCCTGACTGCCCTGACACCGGCCGTCTATACGACGCGGCCGAGCGGCTCGCGCCAGCAGATGATGGAAGAAGCCTTCACGCTGATACTGGAAGGTATCCAGGGGTCGCCGCGCCCGCAGGCCCAGACTCCCAGACGCCCCAGGTCCTGATTCTTTTTTTCGCAAGTTAAGCGGCCGCTGGTCGCTTCTTACAAGGAGTAACCCATGCAACCCTATATCCTCCCCCTCTCTGACAAACAGGCGACGCTCGAGACTGTCGGTGGCAAGGGCCTGTCGCTCGCCAAAATGATCAACGCGGGCCTGCCTGTTCCCGACGGATTCCACGTGACAACCGATGCCTATCGCGAGTTCGTGACGGTCAACGACCTGCAAACGAATATTCTGATCGCGCTCAAGGACGCCGACCTCTCGCAGCCCGCGGCGCTGGATGCGGTCTCTGGGACGATCGGCCGATTCTTCGCCGAGGCGGACATTCCCGTCGAAATTGGGGATGCGATCCGCAGAGCATATCAGCTGCTTGGACCACAGACCGTCAGCGTCGCGGTTCGCTCCTCCGCCACCGCCGAGGATCTGCCCGATGCCTCCTTTGCAGGCCAGCAGGAGACATACCTGAACATTCGCGGCGAAGAAGCGCTGCTGGAAGCCGTCAGGAAGTGCTGGGCCTCGCTGTGGACCGGGCGCGCCATCGCCTATCGCCTCAAGAACAACATCGACCAGAACACAGTCGCGCTGGCCGTCGTGGTGCAGGAAATGGTCTTTGCCGACGCGGCGGGGATCATGTTCACGGTCAATCCGCTCAACGGCAGGCGGAACGAGCTTGTCATCAACGCGGCCTGGGGGCTGGGCGAGGCCGTCGTCTCCGGGGCAGTGACGCCTGATACTCTAACGGTGGACAAGCAAAAGGGGAAAGTGCTCCGCCGCGAGATCGCCGAGAAGCAGGTCATGACCGTTCGGACGGAAGCAGGTACCAGTGAGGTCCCCGTCTCCGATTCCCAAAAGAAGAAGACCGTCCTGAGGGACGCGCAGGCGCGGGAGCTGGCGCGGCTGGGCACGACGATCGAAGAGTTCTATGGCATGCCCATGGATGTGGAATGGACGCTTGCCAATGGCAAGTTCGCAATTGTGCAGGCGCGTCCGATCACGGCACTGCCGCCGGAATGGATCCTGCCGGACAAGACAGCCATGTACAGCCGCGGCAGCCTGGCGGAGCATACGCCCAGCCCGGTCACGCCATTGTTTGCAACCCTCGGCCTGGAGATCGCCAACCAGGCAACGACCGCAATGTGGTATCGCGTGATTGGAAAGGATACGTCGGACCTGCTTACCGAACATGGCTTCTATGTACCGCTCAACGGTTACGTCTATGGTGGGATTCGTATGCAGGGCAAGAATCTATTGAAGGTTCTGAAAGCCTCCGTCACACAGCTGGCCCCGATATTCCACGGCAGTGTGGAACGCTGGCAGGCCGCGCGCCAGGAGCTGGACGCCATCGTCGAAGCCTGGGAAACGAAATCACTTGAGTCACTCTCCGCCTCCGAATTACTGGAAGGAGTACGCGCGGTCTTTGGCGCTGCATGTCATTACTTCACGGAGATACAGACCACCCTGCCAGCCGCATCGATGAGCGAGATCCTTTTTATCAAGTTTTATACCGGTCTGATCAGGCGCAGGAACGACCCCGACGCCACGACGTTCCTGTTTGGTTCCGAGACGGTTGCCCTGCAGGCGGAAAAGTCCCTGTTCAACCTGGCCATGTGGCTGAGGACAAATTTGCTGGAAGAATATATACTTCGCACGCCGCACGACCAGCTGCTGGCCGATCTCAAGCAGGCAATTCCGCCTCAATCTCTGCCCGCGGACGTGTGGGACGAGTGGCGGACTCGTTTCCAGAAGCATCTCGACGAGTTCGGCCGCACCGCCTACGAGTTCGACTTTGCCAATCCCACCCCGGCAGAGACGCCCGGTCCCCTGCTGGATGCGATCAGGGCCTTCCTCGAAGGCAAGGCACACGATCCCTACCAGCGCCAGCGCGAAGCCCTCGAAAAACGTGAGCAGGCAACGCAATCCATATTGACGCGGCTTGGTTGGCCGCGCAAAGGCTGGTTCCAGAAACTGCTGCGCTGGGCCCAGGGGACCGGTCCCATGCGTGAGAACAGCATCTTCGACCTGGGGATGGGACATCCGGTTGTGCGGCGCATGTTCGGCGAGCTGGGCCGGCGCTGCGCGGCCGGTGGAGCCATCGAATCGGCTGACGATATCTACTGGCTTGAAAAGTTGGAGGTGGAGGAACTGGTCGCAGCTCTCGAAGCTGGAAAGCCTCTGCCTGTCTTCGCCGAACGCATCCCCTCCCGCAAGGCGGAGTGGCAATCGTTCCTCAAACTCACGGCCCCGGTGATGCTGCCGGAAAAAACGGGCTGGGACAAGTTCATCCACGGCGACGAGGCGCAGACGAAGGATGGAAAGGTCATTCTAAAGGGCGTCGGGACGAGCGGAGGCACGATCACGGCCCCGGCCCGCGTGCTGCTCAGTCCTGAGGACTTCGATGCGATGAAGCCCGGCGAGGTGCTGGTGGCAGTCACCACCACGCCTGCCTGGACCCCGCTCTTTGCCATGGCTGCGGCCGTCGTCACCGATATCGGCGGGCCGCTCAGTCACAGCAGCATCGTCGCCCGCGAGTACGGCATCCCGGCTGTGATGGCCGCACGCGGCGCGACCCGTCACATTCAGAGCGGACAGATGGTCACGGTGGACGGCAGCACCGGAATCGTGACATTGGAGACTACATAGAGGATGGAAGACATGAAACTGACAATGCGTACATATCGAAACGAAGAGGACTACTGGCGCATCCGCGAATTCTTGCGCCGGGTGATGATCCTCAACGATCGCCGTGAATGGAGCTGGCACGTAGCTCGGCTCGACTACTGGTGGTGGTTTGCGAACCCTCACCTCGAAAAGTTCTCGCTGCAGGAATGTGTGTTCCTCTGGGAAACGAAGGATGGCAAGATCGCCGCGGTGCTCAACCCGGAGGGCCACGGAGTTGCCTACCCCCAAACCGATCCAACCTTTCGGACGCCGGAGCTCGACGGCGAAATGGTCGCGGCCGCGGAGAAGCACCTGGCGGAGACCGATCAGGACGGCTGCCGGCGATTAGAGATCTATATCGATTCCCAGGACAAAGCCATTCAGGACGTCCTAAGCCGCCGCGGTTTCCAGCGGATCGAGCGTCCCAACGAGCAGGAGTTCCAGCACCGGCGGTCGCTGGCGGATCCCCTTCCGGAGATCCCCGCGACGCCGGGCTACAGCATCCGGCCGATGGGCGCCGGGCTGGAGCTGCTGGAACGCTGCTATGCTTCCGGGCTGGGCTTCCACGAGGATGACATCCAGACTGCCCGCAATAACCGCGATCACCCGGAGTGGTATCACGGCATCCAGTCCGCGCCCCTCTATCGCCGCGACCTGGACATCGTGGCCGTCGCTTCCGACGGTTCCGTCGCAGCTTTCTGCACGGCCTGGTTCGATGACGTCTCGCGCACGGCCTATCTCGAGCCCGTGGCGACCGTCCCTGCCCACCGCCGTCACGGCCTGGGCAAAGCGGTCTGCCTTGAGGCGCTGCATCGCCTCAAGCGGATGGGCTGCCAGGTGGCATTTGTCGGCGGGTATTCACAGCGGGCCAACGCCCTGTATTTCTCGTTGATGGGCCCCGAGCACGACATCTCCGAGCCGTGGGAAAAGATCTACTAGAACTGGTCTCAAAAATACGACTAATCCCGTCATTGCGAGTGGCGCCGAGCCTCAAACGGCGAGTGCGCCACGAAGCAATCTCACACGAAATTCACTGCTTGTAAACTGTAAATGAGATTGCTTCGTCGGGCCCTCGATGCTCCGCATCTCGGCCCTCCTCGCAATGACGAAAAAGTGTTTTTGAGATAACTACTGATACTATAAATGAACGCGGACAGCCGACGAAAACTCTTCATCCTTTCATTCACCCTGCTTGTGGTCATGCTCGGCTACGGGATGGTCATGCCGATCATGCCGTTTTACATCGAGCACTTCGGCGCAGGCGGGGCAGAGCTCGGCTGGATGATGTCCACCTATTCGCTGATGCAGCTGATCTGCGCGCCGTTGTGGGGCATCCTCTCCGACCGCATCGGGCGCAAACCGGTCCTGACGGTCGGTGTGCTTGGCTATGCGATTACGCTCCTGATGTTCGGACTGGCCAAAACCTTCACCATGCTCTTCATTGCCCGTTCGCTCTCGGGCATCCTCTCCTCAGCGACCATGCCCACAGCCATGGCCTACATCGGCGACAACACTCTGCAAAAGGAAAAGAGCAAAGGCATGGGCCAGCTCGGCGCGATGATGGGCGTGGGGATCATCGTCGGACCGATCCTGGGCGGATTGCTTTCCACCGATTCGCTGGCCCTGCCGTTCTTCATCGGGTCGGGGCTGGCGTTCCTGGCGCTTCTGCTGGTGATCTTCCTGCTGCCTGAATCAAGGGTACCTGCGACGGAGAGCCTGCCTTCGTCGAGCGAACAGCCCGCGCGGCCGCACACCCGGGACATTTATCTGCGCGTCCTGCTCAGCCCGGCGGGGATTCTGCTCCTGCTGATCTTCATCATGAGCTTCGGCATGACCAACTTCCAGGGCATGATCGGCCTGTACGTGGTGGACAAGTTTGCCTTCAACACGACCCAGGTCGGCGCGATGTGGATGGTGATGGGCCTGGTCATGATCCTTGGGCAGGGAGTCCTGGTCGGCCCGCTGACGGAGAAGCTTGGCGATCTTAACCTGATCAGGATGGGGTTGCTGGGGGGCGCGATCGGTTTCGTTCTCGTCGCCTTCGCGACCGGCTACATCACCACCCTGCTGGCGCTTGGCTTCTTCATGCTCGCGCTTGCGTTGATCGGTCCCGCCCTCAATTCATACATCTCGAATTTTGCAGGCCAGCATCAGGGCACGGTCATGGGACTGAACAGTGCCTCCACCAGCCTGGGACGCGTGATCGGCCCGCTGTGGGGCGGCTATATCTACGATATCAATATCGAATATCCGTTTTACAGCGGCGCGGGGACATTGCTGCTGGGACTCCTGGTCAGCCTGGTCGGCTTCCACGGCCTTCCATCCACAAGCTTGGAATCCGTTGAGACGATTCCCCCAAGTGTAAAAGACTAGAACTTGTCCCCAAAATACCATATCCTGTCATTGCGAGCCGCAAAGCGGCGAAGCAATCTCATGCAAAATTACTTATGAATATGAGGTGTGAGATTGCTTCGTTGGGCCATCGATGCTTCGCATCTCGGCCCTCCTCGCAATGACGGAACATTGTTTTTGAGATAAGTTCTCGAAATCCGTGGCTTGATTTTGGAATGCCGCGCTGACATGGGCCAGCCGGTGTTATTCCTTTTCCATCTCGGCCGCGAGCATTGCCAGGATCGCTCCCGATTTCATCACCTTGCCATAGGATTTCAAGGCCGCAAGAAATGACTTGTGGACATGTTCCGCGGGGATGTCCATATCGCCATACTTCAAATCGCGCGTGGCACAGGCATCTTCGGCAACGAGGACTTCGAAGCCAAGGTCCGAGGCGGCCCGGGCGGTGGCGTCCACGCACATGTGGGTCATCATGCCGGTGATGACCACGCGCTCGATCTCCCAGCTTTTCAGTAGCTCGAGCAGGTCCGTGTTCAGGAATGCATTCGGCTCATGCTTGTAGACGATCGGCTCGCCCTCGAAGTGTGCGACGGAATCGTGGATGTCCGTGCCGCGATCGCCTGAGATGAAAAACGTTGCGCCGGGCTTGTTGGAAATGTGCTGGATGTGCACGTGCTTGCAGTCATGTTCGCGGAAGCACTGCAGGATCATGTACGCCTGTTTGGCCGCTTCCAGCGGGTTGACCAGCGGATACTTCCCGCCGGGGAAATAGTCCTTCTGGATGTCGATGAGGAGGAGGGCTGTTTTGGGTGCCATGCGCAAAGTATAGCTGAAGTCCAGGTATTTTGACATTAATATACATGCATGGAATTTTAGTATCCAAAACATATACCTTCATTCCGAAGAGGGTTGAGATGCAAAGCATCGAAATCCCGACGAATACCTGAGGAGTAGCATGGACATGATGTCTTGGGGACATATCGCCGAATCGGCCGGTTTTGTACCGAAAAATGGAGTGGAAGCGATCCAGGCGATGGATCGCTTCCACTAGGCTGCGGATCGATTTCCGCCTTCTGTTTTCAGAGTTCCCAGCAGGTCCTCAGCCTGCCGGCGCAGATAGGCTTTGTCCGCGACGACAAGCACCTGATGAAAATCTGCCTTCGCACAGTCGATTTCCCCATTCGCCAAATATGATTTGCCGCGCGCCAGATACAGGCGCGGTTCGCGCGGATTGAGTCCGATTGCCTTTGTGTAATCGAGGATCGCTTTC